>JBFHIN010000020.1:0-13659 GCA_041596415.1 Crocinitomicaceae bacterium
CGTGGATTTATACATGGCTGCTCGACCTCCAGCGTACAAAGTTGTAGCTGTAACCGGATCTTGCTTGAAAACACTCAACCATGCAGCATTTCCTGAACCTGTCGGTATTCCCGTTTGAATATTTGTCCAACTCCCTCCATTGTTAGTTGATCTGCGATATTCACCGTAAACATATGATTCGTAAAGGGTATTATTGTTAGTTCTATCTATAAAACAGTCCATTCCATCTCCACCATACACTTGAACCCAAGAACCACTCTCCAATTTATTACATCCATTATCCTGATGACCAGCGAGAATTTTACCCTCAATATTTGGAGATAAGGATATTCTATATTGTTGAGCAATGGTCAAATTTGAACTTAAATCAGTCCAAGCACCTCCGCTATTCGTAGTTCTAAATACTCCTCCATCATTTCCTGAAAAATAAGTTGTACCACTCCCTGGTAAGAAAACAATATCATGGTGATCTGCATGAACATACGGAGCACCTGAACCAGTCCAATGGGCATTTATCGTCCAATTGGAACCACCATTAGTACTTCTCCAAATATTAACTCCTCCGACTAATACTTCCTCGGCATTCGTAGGAGAAGCAGCAATTGTAATATCATACCATGCTTGACCTCCTGAATCGGCACCTGTTGAAGACCACCCCATTAAATTTGGTGAAGTTGCACGTGTTGCGAATGTAGTACCACTGTCTGTTGAACGACTGACATTTGTGAATCCTTCATCTGAGGACCTACCTATAAGAATATAAACATAATTGGCGTTTGCTGGCGTAACAGCAATAGCAATTCTGGATACACCCGTAGTTGGGATCGAAGGAGAAGTAACTTGAGTAAAGTTTACACCATTATCTGTTGATTTCCAAAAAGTTGTACCGGAAGCATAGACCGTATTAGGATCTCCCGGTTTAAATTCAATATCCTTGAAATTTCCTGCTCTAACTTGAGTCCAAGAAGTTCCTGCATTTGTTGTTCTGTAAATACCTATCGAAGTTGCTGCCAAAATTATGGAAGCATTAGTAGGGTGAATTAACAATTTAGAAATTGTTCTTCCCTGACTTGCAGTCCAATTTAAACCCGTAGTATTCCATGTGGTTCCTCCGTCAGTGGATTTCAAAACACCAACGCTGTAAGAATCTGCGCCATCACCATCACCCGTTGCTAGATACATAATTTGTGTATTTGATGGTGTAATCGCAACATCAGTACAACCAATTACTGTTAATTGATCAGTGTTTGTTGACCAAGAAGTCCCACCATTGGTTGTTTTCCACAAACCACCATCTGGTGCCCCCACCCAAATAATATTCGAATTAGTAGGATCGAAGCGGATGAAATTAATTCTTCCAGCACCACCATTGGTAGGTTTTCCAAAAGGTCCCATCGGTGACCATGAACCTGCTGCAGAAGATGATCGATTTACATTAGAAGGCGCATTTTGTGCCTCCCATTCTAAGAAATTCTCGTAAGCTCGCGATGGTAACGTTTGATCTCCTGAAGGATACACTCTAGGCGCCATGTAATGCTCCCACCTTCTAAAAGGTTTGTAACCTTTTCCTTTTTCGATCGTTTTATCTTTCCAATAATCCTCAAACGCTTGCTGCGTTTCGTAAAAATTACTGTTTGGATCATGCATTTTCTCCACCCAAGTAGGTGTACTTTCTTGTGCATGAACAAAGTTTGTTAATAGGGCAAATAATAACAATAGCCCCTTCAACTGGAGAGTTGTTTTCATGATTATAGTTTTAGCGTCTTAAATGTACGATAAAACAATAAACTTTAACAATTTTTTACTAAAAAAATATTAACATTAAATCGATTCTTTACCGAGCCAACGTAATACATTGTGGCTCCAAATAGCATCAGCTTCTTTTTGCGTAAGAATATCGGCTTCAACAGCAAAATCAATCACTCGGCCCGGATATGACCTGGCCACACCCTCCATTTCACCTAAAGGATAAGGATCATCCAGACCAGCAACAATCTGAGAAGCACCGGTTCTAATTTTCAATAATTGTAAGGTATATGAATCGTGAACCAAGGAATCAAAAAACAAATTCTTATGTCCAAGTGCACCTCGGGGATCTGAAGTTTCTTCGAAAAGATCCGGCCTCCCGTCGAACCCTTGAAGGCGTCTACCGTAATTGGCTTGACCGAGCATACAGCCGTGAGCAAAACAAGTCCTGATATTCGGAAAACGATTCAGTATATTTTTCAAGGCAAAAATATGGAAAGTATCCGCAGTCTGCGCCATCATCCACACCAAATGAAATCGCCAATAAATATCCTTTAGCTTTACCATTTTTTCCGCATCATATGGATGTATTTCAATGGCCAGCCCATATTTATTAGCCAATTCGTATATTGGAAAGACACTCTCATCTGCAACGGAAACCCATTCTTCTTGACTATTCAAAAAATGGGTTGGCAAGCAAAGTAATTTTAAATTCAATATCTCTACGCAACGTTCAATTTCTTTAAGTGCCTCATCAATGTATAATGGTTGAACTACAAATCCGCAGGTAAATTTATCAGGTCGCTGAAGTTGGATGCTTGCGTTAAAATCATTCTGCCAACGTATGGCGTCTACTGCATCTTGTTTTTCCCATCCATTGCAATATACTTGAGAAAGATTGAGCATGACTGCATGATCGATACTATATTGCTCCATCCAAGCTAATTTCTCTTTAAAAAAGAAGCTAGGATCAGTAATAGGCCTTGACCAATCGCCTTGACGCATGAATTTTTTATCCTCATCTATCCAGAACAATTTCTTATCCTTCATGAACTTAGGAATTTCATGGGGCTCCGGAAGGATATGTCCGTGACCATTTATTCGCAATTTTTTATGCTTAGTCATAGTCGTAGGTTTAAAGGAATTTTATGAAAATAAAGAATCTACGAATTGGAATTTATCGAATAATTGAAGATCGTTGATCCCCTCTCCTACCCCAATATACTTCACAGGTATTTGCATTTGATCAGAAATACCTATTACTACACCACCTTTCGCTGTTCCGTCCAATTTTGTAATGGCAAGCGCATTGATGTCGGTCACTAAAGCAAATTGCTTAGCCTGTTCATAGGCATTCTGACCTGTTGAACCATCTAAGACTAGTAAAACCTCATGGGGTGCACCAGGAATAACCTTCTCCATAACACGTTTAATCTTAGCTAATTCATTCATGAGATTGACTTTATTATGTAATCTACCCGCAGTATCAATTATTACGATGTCAGCACCCTGTGCTTTAGCGGACTGCAATGTATCGAAGGCCACGGAAGCGGGATCAGCGCCCATCCCTTGTTGAACGATTGGCACCCCGACCCGTTCCGACCAAATGATCAACTGATCAACTGCAGCAGCGCGAAAGGTATCAGCTGCACCCAAAATAACTTTTTTGCCCTCAGACTTGAACTGATTTGCCAGTTTACCAATTGTGGTTGTCTTTCCAACGCCATTTACTCCTACAACCATGATCACATATGGATCCTTTCCCGCATTGAAATCCGGTGAAATTTTTTGAGCTTCATTCTCGGCAAGCAACGCAGCTATTTCCTCTTTCAGAATTTGTTGGAGTTCTCCGGAGTTTAGCACTTTGTCTTTTGCTACTCTTTGCTCAATACGTTCAATGATTTTCAAGGTCGTATTCACTCCAACATCTGATGTGATCAGAATTTCCTCTAGGTTGTCGAGAACCTCATCATCCACTTTTGACTTTCCGACTAGTGAGCGTGTCAGTTTATTCAGAAAACTCTGCTTTGTTTTCTCTAACCCTTTGTCGAGACTTTCCTTTTTATCTTTAGAAAAAATTCCAAATAATGCCATATACTTCAAAAATAAGAAAAGCCCCGAAATTCGGGGCTCATTTTTTTCAGAATTAAGAAGATTTAGTTTTTAGTAAACCACTCTTTCACTTTGTCATTGTGTACGATCTCTTCTTTGAAGGTGTAAGCACCAGATTTATCTGACTTCACCATCTTAATAACTTTCGTGTGTTCTTTCCCTCCACCTTTTTGTAGGGATGCTACTACTTTCTTTGCCATGTCGAATAATTATTTAATCTCCTTATGAACCGTCATGCGCTTCAAGATAGGATTGAATTTTTTAATTTCTAAACGATCCGGAGTATTCTTTCTGTTCTTCATTGTGATGTAACGAGAAGTTCCCGGCATACCAGATTCTTTGTGCTCAGTACACTCAAGAATAACCTGGATTCTATTTCCTTTTGCTTTCTTAGCCATTTTCTTTACTTATTTAGTCTACCGTTTCACAACGGGTAGAACGAGGATTACTATAAATATCCTTTCTCGCGTGCTTCTTTCAAGCAGGCAGAAATTCCTTTTTTGTTAATGGTTCTTAACGCGGAAGTTGAAATCTTCAACGTAATGAAACGATCTTCCTCTGGAAGATAAAATTTCTTTGTAATTAAATTCGGGTAGAATTTACGCTTCGTTTTGCGGTTTGAGTGAGAAACATTGTTCCCTACCATTACCGACTTACCCGTAAGTTGACAAACTCGTGACATCTTTTATTGTTTTATCCTAATTCTAAAATGGGGTGCAAAGAAACTACATTTTTAATAAAACCGCAAGTAATTTTTGCTTTTTTTCAAATTATATTTTTAAAATCTCGCAACGCAGTATATTCAAGGCTGTTAGAACACTCATTTGGATGTTCATTTCCCTGTTAGAGCCAAAGGTAAACCTCCTTGCAACAGCCGCGTCACTGGTTGCCAATGCAATCCAAACTGTCCCAACGGGTTTTTCATCTGTCCCCCCATCAGGTCCCGCAACACCAGAGGTGGCTAAACAGAAATCAACACCCAGTAATTCTCTTCCTTTGACTGCCATTTCAGTCACCACTTCTTCACTCACCGCTCCATGCATTTTTAAAGCATTCTCACTTACTCCTACAACACCTGTTTTTATAGAATTGTCATAACTAAGTACACTTCCTTTGAAATAATCCGAAGCATTCGGAATTCGCACAATTTCTGCAGCCAAAGCACCACCGGTACAACTTTCAACAGTACCAAGAGTTTTTCCATTTTCACGTAATAACATTCCGGTAACTTCACTTAAAGAAACCCTTTCATAGCCAAAGAAGTTTTTTGCTAATGACTCTTCAATTTCTTTTAGTAGCGCATCAACTTCCTCTTTTCTTCTTTTCCCTTCAAAGGACGTCACTCTTAATCTTACTATTCCTAATGAAGGAAGATAAGCGAGTCCTAGCCCGCGTTCCCTAACCTTATCTTCCCAATGTTTTATTTTATCCGCTAAAAAGGATTCTGCAATTCCTTGTAATAGCATCGTTCTTTGGTAGACGCCATTCAAATCGAAACGTTCTTTCAAAAGTGGTAATACTTCATTTTCCACGATCGCTTTCATCTCATAAGGAACACCGGGTAAACTGATTAAAATTTTTCCATTTTTTTCCATCCACATGCCCGGTGCTGTTCCGAAATGATTTGCCAAAGGTGTGCAAGTTTTAGGAAGTTCAGCTTGTTGGATGTTAGTTTGTAACATCGGTCGATTTCTTTTAGCGAAGAATGCTTCAATTCGCTGCAAAGAAGGAATATGAATTTCTAGGGGTGAATTAAAATACTCGGCTATGACATGTTTGGTCAAATCATCCTTAGTAGGACCCAAACCTCCTGTTACAATAACTAGGTCTGCACTGTTTAGCGCAAGATCGAAGGTATTAACGATCTCTTCCTTTTTGTCTGAAATGGTATAAACACGTTGAACATTTATTCCGTTGCGATTACAGATTTCACCAATCCAAGATGCATTGGTATTTATGGTCTGTCCAATCAATAATTCATCTCCAATAGAAATTATCTCCGCTTTCATAGCTAATTCTTCTTAAACTTCGCAATAGATTCGATGTGTCCTGTATGAGGAAATTGATCAACCAAGGAGATCTTTTCTAGCATGTAGCCTGCTTTCATCAGCGTCTCCGCATCTCTTGCTTGCGTGGAAGGATTACAAGAAATATAAACGATATTCTCAGCTCCTAGATCAATTGTTTTCAAAAGCGCTTTCGGTGCAATTCCAGCACGTGGAGGATCAAGTATGATCGTGGAAATATTTCCCACATAATTTGGATTCTCTTTCAAGAATTTACCAACGTCAGCCGCAATAAATTTAATACCCTCAATTCCGTTTCTTCCTGCATTTCTCTTTGCATCTTCAATAGCTTCTGGTACTATATCGACTCCGACGATTTGCACGTCTTTTTGTCTATTAGCCAGCAATTGACCGATGGTACCTGTACCACAAAAAAGATCCATCACAATTTTACCTGCCGGTACATTCTCTTCAAATACATAATCCAAAGCTTTGGCGTATAATCTTTCTGCACTTTTTGGGTTCGTTTGGAAAAAGCTTTCCATTGAAATCTCAAATTCAAGATCGAACAACTTTTCCACCACTATTGGTTTGCCATAGACCAACTTCCAAAATCCGTTTTCAATCTTGGCTCTATCGGCTACGTTATCGTTTATAGTGTGTTGGATTCCCGCAATGCGTTCTCCAAACAGTTCAACCACAAAATCTGCAAATTGTTGCACGTCGAATTTTTTCTTGTCGACAGACGAAGTGACTAAATTTATCAGCAATTTATCCTGATAAAATGATTTTCTGACCACAATATGGCGGAAAAATCCTTCTTTTTTTGGGGGATGCCAGGCAGGTAGTCCGGTAGCCTTTAAATATGTTCTGATTTTGAATAATTCAGTTTCCCATTGCTCATCAAACAAACCACTTGGCCGGTTCAAGCTTTCTACTTTCCACCAAGTACCTCTTCTCTTGAAGCCAAGTGCGAAAGCATCATCCTTTTCTTCTCCGGTATCTAGACAATGTTCAATACTGGAAAAACTGTATTCCATTTTATTTCTGTAGAAATAATGTTCGGGTGATGATATGAAAGCATCGAATTTTCCTTCAATATCCGGAATGTTTCCAATACGCCCCATTATTTCCAGGGTAGCATTCTTTTTGTATTCTTCCTGAAGTTCAACCGGGACAAATGTATATGGCCCCCCAGAGATCTCTTGAAAAGGCAATTCTTTTTCCACTTCTGACCGTTCAATTACTTCAAGTAATTTTGCTTCAGCGTGCTTTTTACGCTTCTTTTCGATCTTGGCTTTTACGGTTTGACCCGGAAAACTATTATCAACAAACACAACGAAATTACCGTCTTCAGTAGCAACTTTTGCAATGCCTCTTCCACCGAATGCGTAACCCGTAATTTTGAGTTCAACTATTTCTCCTCTATGATACACAGTATTTTTTTGTGCAAAGATACAGTGATTGCTTTAGAAATAATAATAGTAAATCGAGAAGACTAAATTAAATCATTCCTCGAATGATACCCCTATCCGATTTTTCTACAAAATCTAGGATCATTCTTCTTATGTCGCTATCCGGAATGGCGTCTTTAATTGCTTGAACCCCCTTGGTGATGTTGTTATTTTGAACATAAAGGATGCGATAAATGTCTTCAATTTCACGAACTTGTTCGTCCGAATATCCTCTTCTTCTTATTCCAACGGAATTGACACCTGCAAAAGTAAGTGGTTCACGTGCCGCTTTAATAAAGGGCGGAATATCTTTTCTTATCAACGATGCACCTCCGATAAACGTATGAGCACCAATATGTGAAAATTGTTGGGCAGCCACTTTACCTTCTAAAATTGCAAAATCATCGATCTTAACGTGACCGGAAAGACCGACATAACTGGCTAAGATCACATTATTTCCAATTTCGCAATCGTGTGCAACGTGAACATAGGTCATCAATAAACAATTATCACCTATAGAAGTTTTCCATTTATCTTTTGTACCCCTATGAATGGTAACACATTCTCTGATCTTTGTGTTATTACCGATCTCAACAGTTGTATATTCTCCTTCGAATTTAAGATCTTGTGGAATTACACCGATCACTGCCCCAGGAAATACTTCACAATTTTCACCTATGCGTGTTCCCGGATAAATGGTCACATTAGGATGAATGTGTGTTCCGGCACCAATGATCACATCTTCATAGATGGTCGAAAATGCGTCAACAACAACTGTATCATGAAGTTTTGCATCCGAAGATACAAGCGCTAATTTATTTATCATTCCACTTTATCCTTAATAACCTGTGCCAACATATTAGCTTCCATCACCGGTTTTCCGTTGACATAGGCTTTTCCACCCATTTCCACTAATCCGCGTCGAATTGGTGAAAGTAAGAATAATTCAAATACGATGGTGTCTCCAGGAATTACTTTTTGCTTGAATTTAACCCCATCAATTTTCATGAAATATGTTGAATACAAGTGTGGATCCTCCACTTTAGACAAAGCAAAAATTCCACCCACCTGAGCCATTGCTTCTATCTGCAAAACACCCGGAAAGACAGGATTACCAGGGAAATGTCCAGTAAAAATAGGCTCATTCATGGTGATGTTTTTAACACCAACAATGGATTCCTCTTTAATTTCCATGATCTTATCAACCATCAAGAAAGGAAAGCGGTGAGGTAACATCTTTTCGATATCGTTGATGTTATATAACGGTTCTTTAGTAAGATCAAATGATCTTCCTTCTTTTTCTTGTTTTTTGATCTGTTCCTTCAACACTTTCGCGAAGCGAACATTTCCTGAGTGACCCGGTCTTGCGCCAAGGATATGTGCTTTAATAAATTTACCAACCAAGGCAAGATCTCCTACGATATCCAACAATTTGTGACGTGCAGGCTCATTTTCATATTGCAACTTCGTGCTATTCAACACGCCAATACCCTCGATCGTGATTTTAAGATCCTCTTTCCCTAAAAGTTTTGCCA
Source organism: Crocinitomicaceae bacterium (assembly GCA_041596415.1). Taxonomy (GTDB): domain Bacteria; phylum Bacteroidota; class Bacteroidia; order Flavobacteriales_D; family Crocinitomicaceae; genus M0103. The sequence continues at coordinate 8,854 of JBFHIN010000020.1, forward strand.
ATCTGTTCAATTCCTCTTGACCAACATCGTCACGATCTACTAAAACGATAGCGTTATCCAAGTCACCGCCCTTAATTAGGTTGTTAGTAGCTAAAAACTCCAATTCTCTGAGAAAAACGAATGTTCTACACGAAGCAATTTGAGAATTGAACTCATTGATATTGTACATCGAAGCATGCTGGGTACCCAATATAGGAGAATTATAATCCACCATCACCGTAATGCGGTAGTTAGTATCCGGGACCGCAAGAAACTCAATTCCTTTCTCAACATCTTCCCAAGGAATATTTTCTGTAAGTTCGAAATATTCACGGTCAGCATCCTGATCCAAATATCCGGCACTCTCTATGGCTTCAACAAATTTCAAAGAACTACCATCCATAATTGGAACTTCAGGACCATCCAATTTAATCAAGGCATTATCGACCATACAGCCGTACAAAGCAGCCAACACGTGTTCTGTCGTATATACACGAGCACCTTTAAATTCAAGTGTTGTCCCTCTGTCTGTCGCCACAACCAAGTCGGCATCCGCTTTTATCACAGGCTCACCTTCCAGATCGACACGTTGAAATTTATAGCCGTGATTTTCCGGAGCAGGACAAATTTCAAGCGTTACTTTTTCACCCGTGTGTAATCCAACGCCAACCAATTTTACGGCAGACTTTAGCGTTCTTTGTTTTTCAGCCATTACTTACTATTATTATTTTTCTTTTGAGAATTCTTTGAGTGTATCTTCCAGTTTTTTGAGACGTTCCAAAATTCGAGGTAACCTTCTGAAACCTAGGTAAGATTTTTTATATTCATCGCTATCGAAAGCAGGTGAACCCATTATTTTTGTTCCGGCCGGCACATCACTTGGCACGCCGGATTGAGCAGCGATCATTACTTTATCACCAATCGATAAGTGGCCTGCAAATCCAACCTGACCACCAACCAATACGTTGTTTCCTATTTTACAAGAACCTGCAACTCCTACTTGGGCAGCCATTGCCGTATTATTTCCAATTTCTACGTTATGTCCGATCTGCACCAAATTATCTAATTTAGCTCCTTTCTTTATAAGCGTACTTCCCATCGTCGCTCTATCGACAGTGGTGTTTGCACCAATATCTACATTATCTTCAATGACTACATTACCTATCTGAGGAATGCGTTGAAAAACACCCTCGGCATTAGGTGCAAAACCAAATCCGTCGGCACCAATTACTGCACCAGCATGTATAGTACAATGTTCACCAATAACAGTGTCGTGATAAATCGTAACATTAGGATAGATGATCGTACCTTTCCCAATTCTTACATTCTTTCCAATGGTTACATTTTGATATATGATGACGTCATCGGCAATGTGCGCTTGCTCACCAATGTATGAAAAAGCACCCAGAAACAAATTTTCACCAACCAACGCTGATTCAGAAACGAAGCTGTTTTGCTCGCGTTTAGGTTCAGGACGATTCATCGTATCGTAAACTTCCAACAATTTTGCAAAACAAGCATAGGCATCATCCACTTTTATAAGCGTCAGATTTTCCGGTAATGGTTTGGAGGGTGTAAACGTTTTATTTACGATACAAATGCTTGAGCCTGTCTTGTAAATGTATTCTTCGTATTTGGAGTTTGATAGAAATGACAAATCACCTGATTTCCCCTCCTCAATCTTTGCTAAAGCGGAGACCTCAACAGTTGGGTTTCCTTCTATTTCGCCTCCTAAAATACCTGCGATTTGCTCTGCTGAAAATTTCATGCGTCAAAAATATAAAAACTAAAAAGAATCTTACTAAACATGAAACGTTTTATTCATCTCAATGGTGAGTTCAATCATCACATTTTATCGGAAAAGATGTTTCGAAAGCGTGTATATTGATCTTATTCTTATACCAAATGGCTTGAGCTGCCACTTCCCTCCCCTTTTTATCCTTAAAAACTATGGTGTGCTCAACTTTAGGTGCTTGTTTGAAATTTGTTCCTGTAAAATCTATTTTACCGGACTTCTTCATTTGTTTTAGGATATCCTGACTATTGATCAAACCTAATTTTTCCTGCTGACAATTCAGCACCTTACTCGAATCCACAAAAATCAGATTCTCATCGTTAGGAAAATGGATCATTTCACCGATTCCCTTGGTAGTGTTTTTAATTGCACTGAGAGGTCCTGTAGCCAAATGAACTTCAGAAATGAAGCTTTCTTCAGGAAGTGTAAAATAAAAACCTTTTATCTTAGCGTTACCCAACTCTTTTTCAATAAAATAAACTTTTGTAGCACCTTTTTTTCGGCTTTTATTGAAATCAACATCACCATCGTTTAGTGCTGCAATGATATCTTTCTTTGATACGCCATTCTTTTCTAGGTTTTCTTGTTCATTTTGAGGAATCACAAGTACACGATCGAGAATGGCATTTTTTACACGATTTGAAGGCAACCAAGAGCAACCCCGGTTCTGAAAGAAGAACACCACGAAGATCAAGCCCAATAAAAAGCCAAATCCGTAGTATTTCAGTCTTTTAAAAAATGAATCCATTTACTAAAATTTTGCACAAAGATAACAAAGGTATTGCATAAAAAAAGCCGCCCCACAAGTGAGACGGCTTAAATTTTTTATGCGATTCTTAGATCAATGCATCCAACTTTGCAGTAAGCTGTGCTTTTGGCACTGCACCCACTGATTTATCAGCAACTTGTCCGTCTTTGATAAACAAAATTGTAGGAATGTTACGTACACCAAATTGTGCTGAAACACCCGGATTAGTATCAACATTTACTTTTCCGACAATTGCCTTACCACTGTATTCATTGTGCATTTCATCGATGATTGGACCAACCATTCTGCAAGGTCCACACCACTCTGCCCAAAAATCCACTACTACTGGTTTGTCTGATTTCAAAACAACCTCTTCAAAGTTGTCGTCTGTAATTTCTAAAGCCATATCTTTTGTTTTTATAGTTTCTGCCTATGCAAAACCCAAAATTAATTCAATTATGCTTATAGGCAATTATTTTGCCATTCAATTTTTTCCTGTCAACTTGTCATTTTAGTTCAGAATTGTCAGTTTCTTAACTGTTTTCTGATTATCTGAACGTAAGCAATAGAAATAATTTCCATTTTCGAATTCCTTGCTTTCAAAACGCACTATGTGCCCACCTTCACCAAAACTATCTGCTTTCAGCACTTTTATTAGAGAGAAATTGCTATCTAACAATTCAATGGAAACTTCCCTTGGATTATCTGTTGTGAAGTAGATCTCCACTTCGCCACTTGCAGGATTTTTCTCCACTGAATACAATACGCAATAGTCTTTAGCCACAGGGTTTCCTTTTCCTAAATACTTCAATAATTTTCGATAGGCGATTGCCACAATTAACAATGCTAATGTTACGAAAAGCACTCCAATCAGTACTTTCGAAATCGAATATCCAACTAATATCATAATGCGATTACTCCTTTTATTTGCGATGCTTCAACGTACTTTTCTATGATTGAATCTACGTTTAACATCATTTCTTTTGCTGTTATGCAAATGTATTTATCATTCGATGATGGCTGAAAATGAATCTCAGCACCTTGATCAAACATTGCCGTTATCTTGGCGATCTTTTCGTTTTCATTTGGCATGATGAACTTGAACATATAAACGTTCGGCCATTCCTCCAACTCCAACTGAATTCTCAACTTCTTAAAGACCTCTTCCATGCTTCAATTTTAAGATGTGACAAATATAAGCGCATTGATTCATATACCATCAATTCTTCACTCTCATTAACTTTTGTTTTCAATTCCTCAAAGGTTTGGATTCCTTTTTCGTCATTGACTTTCAACGCTTGAAGAAAATCCATGGGATCGGGTTCTTTGGATAATAGTATTTGTTCAGTATTTTGCAAGGTCGATGGCCATAGCGCGCTATACGCCGCAAACAACGCCAATAATTCATCCAATGCATAAAGCATTTCAGTACCACTTGTGGCATTTCGGATTTGTAATAAAACAGCGCTTTTCAGTGTATTGAATTGATGTACAGCCTCAGCAATGTTCCTACTAAACGTTATTGGACCAATTTGATTTTTGAGCTCAATTTCATCTTCGAGACCGATTATTTTAGCGGCATCTACAAAGTTTTTAAGCTTTTTCCTTCTTGCTTGAAAGGTATCCCAAATAATGGTTCTATTGGTAAAATAAGAAGCAAATTCGAACAAGGCTAGCTCGTAAGCATCCTGATCCTCCTCTTCACTAGCGCTACCAATAAATATTCTAGCTTCCGTTTCAGTCATTCTTTTTGATCCGATTTTTAAGCATACGAATATTTAGGAATTCAACAGCCAAAGCATATACCATAGCAAAGTAAATGTACCCTTTAGGAATATGTTGATCGAATGCTTCAGCCACCAAAATAACTCCGATCGTCACTAAAAATGCCAATGCGATCATTTTTACCGTAGGACGATCGTTAATAAAGTCACTAATTGGCTTCGCAAAGAGCAACATGACGATCATTGAAATAATTACCGCCGCATATATTATCACCATCGGGTTACCACCCGTTTCTTTGGCAATACCGTTTGTCATACCAATTGCAGTTATAATGGAATCAAAACTAAAGACTATGTCGATCATGATTATTTGCACTATTACGGATCTTAAAGTACCATTTTTAGCCGCTTTAACTTCTTCTGCACCAGTGATGCTTGCGTGCATTTCAACCGTACTTTTATAGATAAGAAAAAGTCCTCCCAATAGTAATACAAGATCTTGACCCGAGATCTCATTTCCGAAAATTGAAAACAAAGGCGCAGTCATGCCCATGATCCAC
>JBFHIN010000021.1:0-13512 GCA_041596415.1 Crocinitomicaceae bacterium
ATGATAAAATAAAACAACAGAAAGATCTCAATAGAACAGAGAATTTCGATTCTACCAAATTCTATGTATACGGGATGTATGATATTGTATCGAGCGACAGTTTTATTAGAAACTATAAACTTGACTCTTCGCGTTTTGCACAGAAAAAAATTGAACTAGAAAATTACAAAAGTTTATCTTTTCAAGAGAAAAAGTTGCTCGATAAACAGAACACCGAGAACCAATACAAATTAGGTCTGACTGATATTATTGTTGTCGAGCCTTTGGTCATGAGTTACAAGCGTTCAGGTACAAATAATGTCAAATCGGAAAAGCTTGAAGCGGTCTTTGCTCAATCTATTTATGACGCTGCTGAAATGGCAAATACCAACATTTATGAAATTAATAGCCGCCTATTGGAGACTAAGGGTACTGAGGGATTTAACGAAAGAAGCATTCTGACGTCATTTCTTAGCCAAATCTCAATGGCTGAGAATATAGATTTTTTTCCTGTTGATTATAACTTACTTCAAGACTTAAAGCAAAAATATGGCACATCGAAAGTTATGTTTTCTTTGGTAGAATATGCTTACGAAGGAAGGGTTAGCATTGGTATGGTTATTTTAGGTGGAATTATTTTCTATCCATCACTTGGTTTGTATATTCCACTCAAACTTTTTACAGCCAATAGAACTGAAATAAACATATTAATCCTTGATTTGGACAAAGGTTCTATTGTGAATGGAATGAACTATAGGATGAAAGATGCCCCGAAGAAATGGCAGCTGACTGCTCACATGTATAGTATCTTTAGTCAATTTCAACAATTTCCTAAATGACAATGAGAATATTCCTTTGTGTTTTTGTTTTTTGGTTTTCGCATCAATTCTGTGCTCAGGACGAAAAAGGTTATTTTGGTAAAAAAGCATTTATACAAAGCCAAGTGAACTTTTCCGCCCCGGTATCCTTTAATTTGCTTACCAATTATTCGAATACAGGTTATAAAAAATCAGGTACTGCATTAACAAAAAGCAAGGGTGATATCGTACGACATGGATTCCATCTTACTTTAGGTTATGCATATAGAAAAAATGTGGCCTTTTCATTTGAAATAGGACAGGATTATTTTCATGTTTTACCTCCAAATAAGATTTATGATGAGGGTTCTTCTGGATTTGTGAGCGTCTTTCATGAAAGATTATCAGGACGATCAATGACTTTTTTACCTAAATTGGAAATTGGGAATAAAGATGCCTTGCTTCCCATGGGATTGACACATCAAATTGGTTTAGGATTGACCACATTTACTATCCTTGAAAAGAATTATTTATTTGCATTACACGAAAATAATGCTGCCAATACAACAAGTTATTCAGATAATAAGAATGAAATAATTCCGATTGACTTTTCTAAGATTCAACCTGGGAAGTTAATTTTTCTATTTTACGGTCTTAACATGAGAACACCAATAAATAAATCGCTTTTTATCAATTACGGAATTAACTACGCTATCCCATTGAAAACGTTTCTGAATTATCCAAAATACAGTAATTACACTGAAACGGCTTTGGATATATTGAAAAAACAGAATACACTTTCCTTTATTAAAGCCAACATTGGCATCACGTATGCTTTTTAAGCCTCCGGTGCTAATCTGAGCACAATCCCGTCTATTTCATCCTGAATTTGGATTTGACAACCTAAACGGCTATTAGGTTTAACAAAAAAAGCTTGATCCAACATATCAAGTTCCGCATCACTTTGTTCAGGTAATGCAGTTTCCGATTCCAAATAGCATTGACAAGTTGCGCACATAGCCATTCCTCCGCACTCTCCAAGTACAGGTAAGTCATAAGCCTTACAAACCTCCATGACGTTCATATTCATGTCCGTTGGAGCTGATAAAACGTGCGCTTCCCCTTCTCTGTCAATAATCGTAACTGTGATCTCACTCATGGATTTTTTCTTGCAAATTTATAAAAAAGACCTAATTGTAGATTCTTAACAAGTTTGAGCCACCGTATAAAGTTTGATATTGCCTAAGCCCGAATTCTGAGCCACTAATCGCGGAACCATCATAGAGGGAAAATTTGGCTCCGCTACAACTATCTTTTAAGGTTAAAAAATTATCCGGATCCGGATACAACGGTTCTGCACAAATACCTGATGGATCCTCAGGTGAATGTCTATCGAAAGCAACAAACTCATCAATGGAACGTCTGTAGACGATTATTCCTCTCGAACCACCGTTTACATATGCATACCCCGAAACGCCTAACAAAGCATTATAACTCGGTAAATTTAAATCTATTGTAATGTCGAACGGTACACTCGGAACCGGGTGCGTCTTGTTTTTTTTACACCCCGTTAAAAGTGTAAGCATGGCAAGCATTAAAATAAATAGTATCTTCATTTCGTTGTATTCCGCAGAACAAATGTATGAAGAATAAAACGCTTATTCGCTTAATATTATTGTTGAACTTGTTTCTGGCAGTTCAATCTTGTCGCAGTTCAAAAGATTTGGACACACCTGCTACCGTTGAGGAAGCTGAGAAAATTATGGCTAAAAAGGCTAAAAAAGATGCCAAGGCCTCTAAACGAGAATCAAAAAAGGCGAATAAATATTTCTGGAGCTTACAATCCAAGGAAGCTAAAAAATCCGTTAAAAGAAATTTGAAAAGACAGAAGAAAATAGCCAGAAAGAAAAAAAGAAAGTATTAATCTTCTAAATGCATTAATTCCTCATTGTATTTTTCCCAAGAATTCATTGCTTCTTCGAGTTCTTCTTTCAATTGCTTGTATTGCGCTAATTTTTGATCTGTTTCTGCAGTATTAGAATAATCCATCGAAATCATTTCTTCGTCCATCACTAACAATTTGTTTTCAAGATCAGAAATAGTGTTTTCAACCTTTTTAATGGCATTTTCTAATTGATTCTTTTTTTTCTTTTTCTCTTTTGCTTCTTGATAATTTAATTTATTTTCATTCTGCTCTCCTTCTTTAGATTCAGATTTTCCCACAACATTTGATTCATTGATTGCCTGCATCTTTAGCTCAAGATACTCTTGTACATCAGCGTGTAATACGCGAAGTCTTTTGTTTTCAATATCCCAAATTCTATCCGTTAGACCAGTTAAAAACTCTCTGTCGTGGGAAACGACGATAAAGGTCCCTTCGTAATGCTTCAATGCATTTTTTAATACCTCCTTACTTAACATATCAAGATGATTCGTCGGTTCATCGAGAATCAAAACATTCGACGGACTTAAAAGCAACTGACATAATGCTAATCTAGTTTTTTCACCTCCTGAAAGCACAGCCACTCTTTTATCAACTTCCTCGCCTCCAAATAAAAAAGCACCTAATATACTGCGAAGATCCTTTTGCATTTCTAGAGATGCAGCTTCTTGAACAGTTTCCAATATTGTCTTTGTAGGATCAAGTTTTTCAGATTGGTCCTGCGCGAAATAGGCAATTTTTGCATTATGTCCCAATTTCACTTCCCCATCCCCTTTGATCTCTCCTAATATTAACTTTAACAACGTAGATTTACCGACACCATTCGGACCCAATAGCGCAATTTTTTCGCCACGTCCAACAATCAATGACAGATCCTTGAACAAAACCTTATCTCCATAACTTTTTCCAAGACCATCAAATTCCAAAACCCATTTACCTGGCTGAACATTTAATGGAAAAGTGATTTTCATCGCTGACACGGCATCATTATCAACTTCAATTCTTTCTGTTTTCTCAAGTTTCTTGATCAACGATTGAGCAAAAGCTGCCTTGTTCTTCTTTGCTCTGAATTTATTGATTAGCTCTTCCGTATGTTTAATCTCCTTGTCCTGCAATTTCTGGGCTACAGACAATCTCTCCAACTCTTCTTGTCTTACGATCTTATATTTTGAATATGGAAACGGGTAATCCAATAAACGACCGTTAGAAATCTCTACAGTGCGTTTTGTGACATTGTCAAGAAACAATTTATCGTGTGATATTAAAATTACAGCGCCTTCAAATTTTTTCAAGTAGTTCTCCAACCATTCTATTGAAATAATGTCCAAGTGGTTAGTCGGCTCATCCAATAATATTACATCGGGATTATTCACTAGTATTTTCGATAATTCAGCTCTCATTTTCCAACCTCCAGAAAACTGATTCAACTTCATCTCAAAATCACTATTCTTGAATCCAAGACCCTTTAAAACTGTCGCTATCTTTTCTTCCCACAAAAAACCTTCGTGTATATTAAAATTATGATTAAGTGCATTTAGATCATCAAGAAGTTTCAAATATTCTATCGAATCATAATCCTCACGAATCATTAAATCCTGATTGATTGAATCAATTCTTTCTCTTAAATGATTTAACTCTCGATTTGAATAAAACAAGTAATCAAAAAGCGTCGCATCTGATATTATTTCAATATCCTGAGTCAAATATCCAATCGTGAGATCTTTTGGTTTGTGGACTTTTCCCTCACTCGGGGACAACAATCCCACTAAAATCTTTAATAAAGTTGTTTTACCTGCACCATTTTTACCTACAAGACCAATTTTATCACCTCTATTGATTTGAAGTGTTAAATTTTGGAACAAATAACCTTGTGGAAGAAATAATCCCACTTGCTCTAACTGAATCATAGTTCAAATTTACGGTTTAAACAGGTATTACAAGCGAAAAAAAAAGTCCTGATTGCTCAGGACTTTTCAAAAAGTTATTTGATTCTAGAAGCTCCAAACGTCATGTTCGATAGTTCTGATTTCTTCTTTGATCTTTTCTGCTTCCATTAAGGCATCAACACCTGTTCGGTAGCTCTCGATCTTTCTATCGTAAACATTACTTTCTTTGTACATTACACTTGTAAATCTACGCTTCCAAAAGACATCGTCAAAACTCATCCACTGGGCGTCATTCGCGTCGTTATACACAAAGTAATTATTGAACACAAATCTACAATGAGGGAAATATAACCAGAATAGTTCTTTGTACTTTCCTCCTTCTTTCGCAGCTTCGTAAATAATCGGCGCTATTCCCAAAATTCGTACATCTAAAACTGATCTTTCTTTATCGAAGAACCAATCTTCCTTAAGACGATATTGAACGATGTTTTCAGATAAAACAGGTGTTTGTTCCTGAATAAATATTGGATCAGGTGATACTTCTTCTCCTGTAAATGGATCATATGTAACTGAATCCTCACCAGTAACTACTGACTTAACAGGTTCAAAACGACCTTCCCCTAGGATATTTAAATATCCGTCAACAGAAGCTCTGTAATCTTTATCTGTATAATAATTCAAACCTGGTTGAGGCTTCAATGGATACTTAAATTGATCTCCATCCCAATTTCCCATACCGAAAATATCGTAAGGATTCTTAGGCTCAAAAATCGTCAAGTCACCCGCCAAAACGTGATGTTTGATTACTGTCCATAAACTCCATCTTGTTGCATTTTTTACCCAATTTGAATCAATATAGAAATCAAAAGGATAATACAACGGATGGTTCATCTTTTCACGAAGATCGATGTAGCTCCAAACACGTCTACTCCAAATAACATCCGCTTCACGAACGAATTCATAAGGAATCATTCGTTTAGTTGGTATATGCTCTTGAATATAAATACCATCGACAACACCTTCAGCAGGCACGTTCACCGGTCCACCGTTAATCTCCTCGAATTGCGCATTTACACTTCCAACGAAAGAAATCGCAATTAATCCAATCAATATTTTTTTCATAACGATCATTATTTCTTATTTAATAACCAACTAAACGAATTTAGTTACTACAATTTAAATCCTGAAGTTGCAGTTTTGTTTCTAACTCCAGTACCAGAATAAATACAAGAGAAGGAAACTACAGAACCTGCTGGTGCCGCCTTCAAGAAACGCATTGCTTCATCAGATAGTGAACTTCCTGAACCTGTTACAGTTTTCGGAGCACCTGGGATACTCATAGCCCATTGTGTTACCTCAAACTTAGCTTTCGTCAATGGAATCTCGTCACCATATCTTGCATATAAAGTTTTAGCTGTTCTACTTGTTACTTTATCTCCATCAGCTGCAGTACCCCAGAATATTTCCGCCTTTGGCATCGATTTAATATCGAATTCAAAGGTTCCGAGATTTACTGTTTTATTTGTAATCGATGACTTTCCGGACACAGTAATTGTACATTTCTTACCAGCTCCTGGCGTACCAATCCACTGTTGACCACTCTTAGCCAAGGTAACACCGTTACCTGAAACAATTGTCTGATCATAACCAGAAGCAACCGCTTCAACGATATTCTGATATCCTCTGTAAAGTACACGCATGTCCGGTAAAGATACAGTACCCATAGGTTTCATGATCTTAATTGTCTTCTCCCAAGGCTCAGTCTTAGGTATACCTGACTTATTTTTTATCGTAATAGAACCTTTCAACGTCATTTCATTTGATCCTGACACCTTAGTTCTAATGTACCCTTTACCATCTTTAATCTCAGAAACTGTAGCACCTTGAACCGAAACTTCCGGCTTTTTATCCGAATCATACGCAGCCATTAATACTTGAACTTCGATCTCATCACCCGTGTTTGCTAAATCTGGACCATAAGCCAATGCCATGATCTTATTAAATGAATACTCACCTCCACCAACACGGTTACGAATCAAAGCCACTGCATCTGCACGAGCCGTTAATATCTCTTTTTGCATGGAAGAAAGTGATGCCAAAGCAGCTACGGATGGCGAGTGGTCAAAAGTCTTTCCAATCCAATGCACACCTTTTACCTCATGTACTTCACTTCTCTCCAATTTAGTTAATGAACCATAGATCTTTTTAATTGCTTCCTTATCATCTTGATTAACATTAGACGCTTCGATTGCCTTATCTATTTTCTGGTTTAGATCAGCCATATCTTTAAAGTCATTGATATCCGGAGCTTTAAAGAAAAACTTTTTTTGTCCAGGTTCAACCACAACTGAACTTGCTATCAATTCACAAAGATCTTTACGATACTTATTATAATTGTTCCACAACTCCAATCCTTTACCTTTAGGACTTTTGATATCCTCACCAATCATAATATGCATTGGTTCATCATATTTATCCTTACCACTTACGTGCTCCAATTTCATACGAATCGGTTTCAAAGGATTGTCAGGGTATTTCTTAAAGATAATGCTCTCTTTAGTTCCAACAGATGTAATGTCCTCACCACATTCTTTCAGAATTTGTAATTTTAAGTCATCTATCTCCTTGATTCTTTCAGCAGTTATTTTATCTATCTGCTCAACAGTCTCCATTAATTTTTTGGCTTTCTTTTGCAAATCTGGATTTGATTTGTCTTCAGCCACCTCTTTAAGGTTCGTTTTCTTTTCGTACCCTCTTTGATATTCATTCTCATTGGCAATTTGAATATTTTCTTCGATTGCCACGAATGCATCAAGAATAGATTTAGATACGTTAAGAGCTAGAAGTGCGGTAAGTACCAAGTACATCATACCGATCATCTTCTGTCTAGGGGTTTCTTTTCCTCCTGCCATGATTTAATAATTTTTATTGGTTATACAACGTTAATTCACAATTTCAATAAAGTAACGAACAAATTAGTCGCGCGTTATTGTCATTGCTTTTAACATGTTTCCATAAACGTTATTTAGATCAGTCAAGTTTTTAGACAACATAGCCATATTTTCTTTGTACAATCTTGTATCTTCCACAGAAGCTGACAAGTTTGCCATCATATCAGTCACTTGAGATTGGAACTTCTCAGTTGCTTCTAAATGTGCAGATGAACCTTTCAATTGAAGTTCGTACACATTGTTAAGTGCTGCTAGATTTTTAGAAACTTTTTGCATTTGCTCACCAAATGATTCTCCTTCTTTAGAATCAGCAGTTAATCCCGCGATAGAAACTGATGCACGCTCATAGGCTTCTGACAAAGAAGAAACTTTATCTGATGCAGCTTGTAAGCTATTAACATAAGTATCTGTTGCAGCAGCAGCAGAAGTAACACCTTTTAATTGGGCAGCATTTTCACCAAGAGATCTCATTCCATCTCCTAATCTTTCCAACAACTGGCTATCAATTTTTGCTTCTTCGAGCATCTTATCCAATTGATCCGTAATTCCTGTTCCTTTATTACGGCCTGCAGCAGGTAAACTATCATGATCTAATTCATCTGAATGTCCAAGTGCCAATTCCGGATAAACTAACTCCCAATTTGGATCCTCATGAATTGGTTCAAATGCCGAGAAGATAAATATCAATGCTTCCACACTTAAACCTATAATAAGCATTAATGACGCACCCGGCCAGTGCTGAATTTTAAATAATGCACCGATGATTACCACAGCAGCTCCAAAACCATAGAGCTTCGCCATAAACTTTTTCCATCCTTTACTTCCTGGTTTCATAGTTTTCCTTGTTTTTTGGGTTTTTAATAATTACTACTTTTTGTTTGTTGTATTCTAGCGAAGTTGAATGTCGCTACGAATTTCTTCGCCACCTTCTTTGGTAAAGTCACGTCCACCTCTTCCTAAGTGAGTCATAACATTACGGTATCCAATGTAAGATTTTGCAGTATCCTGGTATTCATATGTACGCGTTGCATTTTGCAAGTAATACCCGATATCTTTCCAAGAACCACCTCTTAGTACTTTACGTTTCATTGATGGTGGATCCCAATCCATTGCATCATAACGATAATCAGTGTTTAGGTCATGTGAAAATTCATACATCGACTCATCGTAGGCAGTCTCACACCACTCAGAGACGTTACCAGCCATACAATATAACCCCCATCCATTTGGATTGTAAGAGAACACCTTAACTGTGTGAAAACCACCATCCTCAAAATAACGACCTCTCATTGGTTTAAAGTTACCCAAGAAACAACCAGATTCATTTCTAATGTAAGGACCACCCCAAGGATATTGTGACATACTCAAGTCTCCACGAGATGCTCTTTCCCATTCTGCTTCCGTAGGTAAACGAAAATCATTTACAAACAGATCACCCATAGCTACTAACCAGTTATTCAATAATTGAGTTCTCCATACTGAGAACGCTTTCGCCTGATTCCATGTAACCCCAACAATTGGATAGTTATCATAAGCTGGATGCCAGAAATACATATTAGTCATTGGATCGTGGAATGAGTAGGTAAAGTCTCTCACCCAACATAAAGTATCCGGATAAACATTAATTATTTCATCGATAATAAAGCGTTGACGGTTTTCATGCCCACGAATTGCATTGTTTTGACCTTTTTTATTGAAATAACCCATGTCTTTATCCTGACCTTGTGGTTCTTCAGTAAATGGATGTGGAGGAGTTTGTAACTCACGGTGTTCGTCCACCAACTTATTACCTTCCTTATCAAACCCATTAGGTGTAATATTAATTCTACCTCTCTTAGCAGCTTCACGGTAATCAATCCAGTAATAACGGAACATTAATTTTCTTACGTCGATTTCTCTACGCTTGTAAAATCTTTCCGGTTGCGGATAATACATATCTGCTAACACAGGAACAACATCAGGATCAGAATAGTCTAATCTTCTATCCCAATTCAACGAGAAGATTGATCTGTTCAATTCGCGATCAGAAGGATCGTAATCAACATATTCCAATGCACCCTCATCGAAGTACATATCTTCATAATTGATGAATCGCTGCGCTGCCTCGTCATCTTCAAGACCAAAATAGATTTTATCTCGAGCAATTGAATCACGCACCCATTCAACGAACTGGCGATACTCATTGTTTGAAATCTCTGTTTGATCCATGTAAAACGCCTGCACTGAAACAGTTTTCGCGCGAGTTTGATGCAAGAAAGGAACGTCCATGTCGTTCTCCCCCATTTGATATGAACCTGCTGGTATATAAACCATCCCAAGAGGGATTTCAGGATTATACACAGGCCTACCCAATGCACCAGTAAGATGTCCGGTTCTTGAACTACAAGAAGCCAACACGACACCTAACATAACAATTAACAAAAGTTTTTTCATTCTTCCTCGTTTTAATCTACTTCCGGATATCAAAATAACATTCTACAGGATCTAAATATTTTGGATATAACGGACCTTCACCTAAAATGGTTACAAATATTGTTAAAAATTTTTAATTATAACCATCTTGGATGATTAGATTTTGTCACAGGCGGTGGCGGCAAGAAGTAACAATACTTTAAAAGTATCTCGTGAGAACCTCTTGAAACACTCGCCAATTTATTCGTAGTAATATCGTAAGAATAGCCTACGGTAAGGTTTTGCATTGGCATATACCCCAACATAAGACCAATCGCATCAGCTGTTCTGTACGTTAAACCGCCATATGCAATATTTTTCCACATATAACGAACATTAAGATCCGCAGAGAACTTAACGAATTCTGTTCTCATTAATATTTGTGCATCAATATCTCCCCCGGCAATACCACGGAATTTCTTACCCCCCATTATGTAATAGTGTCTTGCAGTCTTATACTGCTGACTGATGTTACCTATTTTTTGTGTTAGAAGTGTTTCATTCAAATGCGTTGAAGACAATCCAACGTAATAATCAGAATTCCCTTTAAAATAAAGACCAAAATTAAGATCCAAATTAGTGGAAGAAAAGCCTACCGGTAAAGAATTATCTTGTGTATTCGTTGGTGGCACCCACACTGGAGACATACCATAATTGATCATCCCGACACCTATCCCTGCTCCTAAAGTCCCGTACCCAGGAAGTTCTAAAGGATACGAATAATTTAACAAGACATTATTTTGACGTGAAAATCCAATAGCATCATGAAAAAATGAAATTCCTAATCCACCTGGAAAGAAACGATTCATATTAGCTTCAACATTAAAGATTGCTGAATTTGGCGCTCCATTCACTTTATCCCATTGATTTCTGTAAATCGATGTCGCACAAATCCCATCATCCATTCCAGTCTCTCCAGGATTAATACTCATTTTGTCGTAAACAAAATGCGTTATTAATTTATCCTGTTGAGCATGTAAACCCACAGAAATTAAGGAAAAAAATGACGATAAGAGAATAATTTTTTTCTTCATACAGTACCTTTAACGCTTTGGAATTAGGTTATAATAAATTAGGAACAAGTTCCCAATTGGCGACTAAAATAAATATTTTTCTTTACAAATGAAATTTTTTTTACTTCTCAAGAAAATTCTTAACAGCAATTTTTCCTTTTGTTTGAAATAAATATTTCCAATCAAGTAAGTTTTTGATAAGTTCTCCACCATAAATCCGGAATTTCGCTTTTCATGGCTAGTTGATAATCAGCAGCATCACAAGGGACCATATGGTGTCTTTCCCATTTACTACCTTCTTTAGGGGGATATGGAACCTCCATCCACCAGCGATCAGATTTATTGCTACGGTAAAAAACAAGTTCATCCATAAGTCCCTCCATATGAACCGAAAACTTCGTATAATCCTTTTTCGTGCCCACGGGAAAATCGCCTTTGCGCTGCACTACCCCATCGATAAAATACCAGATCATCTGTGCAATCAAAGACGATAGGGTACCTGAAATTTTTTCAGGGTAATAATTGTAGATTCCGAACGAGGTTAGCTTATCGCTAATTCCCGCATAACGTGTTATTTGACAGATTTGCTCGGCATAAAAGCCATTTGGAGAAGTATAATCCAAATTAATCAATTCAGATGCCTTAATACTCTTTACGTCGAGGGAGAGAATATCAGCATTTCTTAGATGCGGTTCTGCTTTCTTAAAATCAGCATTAAACTCACCTAAACGGCAAACATCAAAGTAGAGTTTTTCGAAAAGATCCAGCTCAGATTTGGGTGCATAAGGTGCCTGGAGCCCTATATTGGCCAGATTGAACAAAAAACACGGACGCTCTAGCAATAATTCACTTAAGTATCCGTGCGCATGCATTGGCACATCAGGACTTCCCAAATCTAATTTATGATCTACACAACAAATATTGACCATTTGCTCTAAGGAACTGTATCCGCGATATTGTGCAACGGTTAGGTCTTGACTTCCGCCAATAATGACCGGAATAATTTTCGCCTTGATTAATTCAGTAATCACCTGAGAAACAGCAAAAAACGTATCCTTCTTCTCCTTTCCTGGAAGAATATTTCCAAGATCATACAAAGGTAGGTTCCATTCAAAACCCAGATTCAAATTGTAAAATTGGGTGCGGAATTTTTCGGCCGGCAAGTCGTGATCAATTTGCTTATCTCCTCGGTGTTCAGGAACATAAAACACAGCGACACCTCCTTTTTGTAACTCAGGAAAATTATCCTTCTCGAAGATTTCGATTTTTTGCCCCACAGACTCTAACGGGAACGACTCTGATCTCTCCAGCTGCTGAAAATATATTGAAATATCCTTCATTTCCTACCTTTTAAGCTTCAAAGGTAAATTGAAAAGGACTGAATCTCAGGACAATTCCTAAAAAGTATTGAAAAGGTAAAAGTGAATAACTTTGTACTTATTTCTTTTTTCTGGCCACCTTCTTTTTTGGTTTTTCTTGATTCTCAGCGATCTTCAGGCACTCTTCAAGTGTCAAATCTTCGGGAACTGTACCTTTTGGCAGTTTGAAATTATCTTTTCCGATCTTCAGATAAGCACCCCATCGACCGTTTAATAGTTGAACATCTTCTCTTTCTGGAAAAAGCTTTATTATTTTGTTCGCATCTGCTTCTCTTTTTGCCAAAAGAATTTCTATCGCTCTTTCAAAGTCAATGGTCATGGGATCCTCTCCTTTTGGAATCGAAGCAAATATTTTTCCGTGTTGTACATACGGCCCGAAACGACCAACATTTGCTTTCACCACTTGGTCTTCGAACTCGCCCAATGTTCGTGGCAATTTGAATAATTCAAGAGCTTCTTCCAGTGAAATTGTTCCGATACTTTGATTTTTCTGCAATGAAGCAAACTGAGGCTTTTCTCCATCGACCTGTTCATCACCAATCTGCACCATAGGTCCGAATCTACCAATACGCACAATTACGCGTCTACCGCTAACAGGATCTACCCCCAGCTCTCGCTCACCGGTAGCACGTTCTGAATGCTCAAGTGTATCTTCTACATTTTTATGGAAAGGCTCGTAAAAATCATGGATCATTTCTGTCCACTGCATCAATCCTTTTGCGATCTCATCAAATTCATGTTCTACTTTGGCTGTGAAATTATAATCCATGATGCGCTCAAAGTGATCCAACAAGAAATCAGTTACTACAATACCTATATCTGTTGGTGAAAGTTTATTTTTCTCTTTTCCTGTTACTTCAGATCTTTCTTCCTGATCCACTTTTCCATGCTGCAATGTCAAAACATTGTATTTACGCTCCTCCCCTTCGCGTTCAATTTTCTCCACATAACCTCTTTTTTGAATAGTAGAAATCGTTGGTGCGTAAGTTGATGGACGACCGATACCCAATTCTTCTAACTTTTTCACCAAAGATGCCTCCACATAACGAGATGGTGGACGCGTAAATCTTTCGGTCGCTATAATACGATCAGTTTTCAACTTTTCTTTCACTGC
>JBFHIN010000022.1:0-13280 GCA_041596415.1 Crocinitomicaceae bacterium
AAATCCTAGACCAAAACCGGCATGTGGCACTGATCCGAACTTTCGCGTTTCCATGTACCACCATAATTCTTCTTCCGGAATATGGAAATCTGCACATTTCTTTCTTAACACATCAAGTCGCTCCTCACGTTGAGAACCACCAACAATCTCACCTATTCCCGGAAACAAAACATCCATTGCCGCAACGGTTTCATTGTCCTCATTCTGACGCATGTAGAATGCTTTAATCTTTGCCGGATAGTTTGTAAGTATCACCGGACATTTGAATTCTTTTTCTACTAAATAGCGCTCATGCTCACTTTGAAGGTCTACCCCCCAAGAAACATCAAACTGGAATTTCTTCTTTTTATAGTGATTGGAGTTTTTCAAAACATCGATCGCTTCGGTGTAAGTAAGACGCTTAAACTCGTTGTTCACCACAAAGGAAAGACGCTCGATCAATCCCATTTCGTTGCGCTCATTTTGCGGTTTCTGACTTTGCTCCTGCGCTTCACGATCATTTAAGAATTTTAGATCATCCGCACAGTTTTCCATTACATACGAACAGATGTATTTCAAAAAGTCCTCAGTGAGATTCATATTGTCTGTAAGATCATTGAAAGCTACCTCGGGTTCGATCATCCAGAATTCAGCTAAGTGACGTGAAGTATTCGAGTTTTCAGCTCTGAATGTGGGACCAAAAGTATATACCTGACCCAAGGCTAATGCTGCTAATTCAGCTTCCAACTGTCCGGATACGGTAAGGTTAACTGCCTTGCCAAAAAAGTCCTTTTTGTAATCAACGTCACCCTCTTCAGTTAATGGCGGATTGATCGGGTCGAGTGTTGTTACACGAAACATTTCACCTGCTCCTTCTGCGTCAGATCCCGTAATGATGGGTGTATGAATGTAATAAAATCCTTTATCGTTAAAATATTTATGAATGGCATATGCCACGGCATGACGAATGCGAAATACTGCACTAAAGGTATTAGTTCGAAAACGCAAATGAGCTTGTTCACGTAAAAATTCAAGGCTGTGTTTTTTGGGTTGCATCACCGTTTTTTGTACATCATCAGGATTCGCTTCGCCAATGATCTCAATTTCGTTTACTTGCAATTCAACCGCCTGACCTGCACCTTGCGATTCCACCAAAACACCCTTTAAACCAATGGCTGCCGCGGTAGTGATCTTCTTTAAAATTGCCTCGTCGTACTTTTCAAAATCAACGACAGCCTGTAAAGAATTTATCGTTGATCCATCGTTCAATTGAATGAATCGATTACTGCGAAATGCACGTACCCAACCTTTAACTAAAATTTCTTTTCCTACCTGCGGATCCTGAAGGATTTCAGCAATTTTTACTCTTTTCATTTTTCAAAATGTTAAGCGACAAAAGTAAAAAAGAATCTTGTAACTTGACCGTTAGCCCTAAAGGAAAAAGCAGTGAAAAAAGGCTATTTTCCGTTCCAGTTAGTCATAGTCAGACCGAGACCCACAGTTGTGAAGCCTTTAATAAATTCTGTGGCAATATTAATTCGTTCTTCCAGATCTTTATCTTCTTCAGGCGACCAATCACCTAAAACGTAATCTGATTGTTGACCCTTGTGAAAATTATTCCCCACACCGAAACGCAAACGCGCATATTCCTGTGAATTAAGTGTTGCTTGAATATCTTTCAAACCGTTGTGTCCGCCATCAGAACCTTTACCTTTCATACGCAGTTTGCCAAAGGGAAGCGCCAGGTCATCGGTAATCACCAAAATGTTTTCTTTTGGGATTTTTTCCGCTTGCATCCAATAATTGACTGCTTTACCTGATAAATTCATATACGTAGTTGGTTTGATCACCACGATA
This sequence comes from Crocinitomicaceae bacterium, assembly GCA_041596415.1. Taxonomy (GTDB): domain Bacteria; phylum Bacteroidota; class Bacteroidia; order Flavobacteriales_D; family Crocinitomicaceae; genus M0103. Next base: position 1,837 of record JBFHIN010000022.1, read on the forward strand.
ATTCTTCCTTTGAATTTCACTTCAGCCACTTCAGCGTTTTTGCCCAGAGAAAAAGAACCGCCAAGGTCTTCGACAAATTTCTCCACTACCTTGAAACCAATATTGTGGCGGGTATTCTTGTATTTTTCTCCAGGGTTTCCTAAACCAACGATTAGATATTTCATTCAAAATCTATTATCAGAATTGCAAAGAAATAAAAAAGGCTCGCAATAACGAGCCTTTTTCTTCAGTGAACTGTGATTATTATTCAAAATTAATGACGAATTCAACGCGTCTATTAATCGCCCTGCCTTCAGCAGAATCATTACTTGCCTTTGGTTGTGATTCTCCAAATCCAGCAGAAGATAATCTATTTGCCTCAATTCCATTGTTAATCAAATAGTTCATAACAGATTTCGCTCTGGCTTCTGAAAGTAGTTGATTTTTATCATCATCCCCTTGATTATCCGTATGTCCATTAATTTGTAATTTATAACTTGGGTTATCTTTCATAATAGACACAACATTATTCAGGATACTAAAGGATTGAGTTTTTATAACATCTTTACCTGTTTCAAACTGGATTCCTTTTAATGCTCGTTCAAAAACTTTAATCGTTTCAGCTTTTATCTCTGGGCATCCATTGTTTATTGCAACACCAGGAACCTTAGGACATTTATCGATATTATCCGGGATTCCATCTCCATCGGTGTCTGGACAACCTTTAAATTCAATTAAACCTTTAACCGTAGGGCATAAATCTTCTGAATCTGTTATTCCATCACCATCCGAATCAGGACATCCATTCAACGCCGGCAAGCCTTTAACATTTGGGCATTGATCTACAGCGTCTTTCACTCCATCTCCGTCAGCATCAGGGCAACCATTCGCACTTAAAACGCCTGCCAATTCTGGACATTCATCGTTAGCGTCAATGATGCCATCGCCATCAGAATCAGGACAACCCTTTGTTGCCAAAGTACCTTTTTCAAAAGGACACTCATCAACATAATCAGCCACACCGTCGTTATCACTATCCAAAGGACAACCTAAAAGGTCCACTTTTACACCAGCGGGTGTCCCCAAACATTTGTCTCTTTTATCACTAACACCATCCCCATCAGTATCAATCATTTTTCCAACGTGGAAAACTATTCCCAATGAATGTTGAACAAATTGATCGTTCGCACCGACAGAAACACCATCTCTTTTATCATGATTGCTAAGTACGTAGTTCATGTGATAATTAAAGCCAACTCTATCTGTTGCCATAACGTTGAAACCGAAACCAGTATTTCCGGTCCAGTCATATCCAGCAACTACCAATTGTGAATTGCCATCTGATGTATAACTCGCCATTCCTGTACCCAAAAACACATAGGGTTGAAAACGGGAATTCTCTTCAAGCCATACTCCATTATTGATTTTAAATCTTAATTGGGCATTAGCGTGCAATAACTTAGCTCTAAAACCCCCTGACTCTGGCACATGGTGACCAATTGATCCATAGTTAATACCTAAACCTGTGTTCAGCCACTTGTTTAAATAATACATTCCTGACAAACCAAAATTAGCTCGATATGCCGATGCATTGAACCACGATTGATTCAATTCTCCGTGGTAATCAGTTAAACCTGTGTGTACTCCGAGTGATAATTTGTAATCACTTGACTGTGTGTAGCCGATGTTCAATAATGCGCTTACAATGAACGTAGCAAATAAATTTCTTTTCATAAATATTGATTTAGTTCAGCGCCTAAACTAAATTTTAGATTTTAAAAGCAACATCACCAATCTACAAGATGTCTTATTTTATCGATTAGCGGAAGTTTTAGCCTATTATTCTATGTTTAGAGAGCTCTTTTCTTTTTTAGAATTACCGAAGTGTAAATGAAATTTAGAAAATCACCACCTCTCCTATTCTTTTGATGTTTTTTTGGAGTCGAATTTTTTATTTGTTCTACAAGCGTCGGAACATTTATTAGTTGTCTTATTGTCTACAACATGATCTTGAATTGGAAATTTTCGATGCAGGACTCTACCACCTTCACCATAAATGATCACTTCTTTAAGTTCACCGCTTTCTAAATACCGTTTTGCTTCCCCTAAAGGGTATCCATTAACGGAATAATAAACAAATTCAGGATTTCCATTTTGAAAATAATATTTTACGTCACCATGTTCTTGGCCATAAGCATTGTAATTGGCCTCATATTTTAAAATTCCATTTTCATAAAAACGCTTTAAGGAATCGACATTGTAATTTTGATTCATGGTCCCCCTTTCCAAAATGTTGCCATTCGAATGAAATATCATGTAAAACCCTTGATGCATCGATGAACCCGTATTTGCCTGAGCTTTGTTCATGGTGTCAGGATTCTCCACGCGCACGGCAACAACTTTGTAATTCGACTTCGACACTTCCGATTTAACTTGGTTTGAATTATCTTCTACTGAAGCTGGCTTCACTGGTGAAGTGCCCGAATTATTTGAGTCATAAAAACTTGTAACTGTATTCTGATTTATTTTTTCAGCACCCACAATTGAACCCTGAGTGTACCCTAAACTGAGTATTGAACACAATAGTAAAGTAGATAATATCCTTTTCATAAATAGTGTTTTAGTTTGTAGCAAACATAAACAACCACTTATCTGTATTTAATTTTATTCTACCGTAGCAAATATAATTTAAGCGAACTTGCCAGATTTTACAACAAACAGTTTTATTGCTAATTGCTGTGACGGCTCTTTAAAAAATTCGATTTCAATCAAACTAAATCACCACCGAATACATAAACCGGACGAGTTACTTTTGCTCGGTTTAATTTTTTTGATCTTACAACAACATCAACTTGGCTTGTTCCGATCAATGTGTGCAGGATTCCCCACTTGATTTTTTTCTTGGCATTTATATAAAGAGAATCCTTATTGTCTGTCCACCACAGTATTACTTTTTCATTTTCCATGGCCAGAAGGCTTTCAAAAATATTGTTTAACAAGTTGTGGTCATTATTCTTTACTAACAAACAATCTAGAGTCAAAAAAGTATATTTCTCGGGGTTTATCAGTCGATTGAGCACAGGTGTTTTTGGTAACAAAGACACTAAAACTCCACCGAATTTTCCCGGCAGACGTTCAATTCTCCAATTAACCTTTCTGGTTTTGGCCAACGCTTCAATTTCGTTCCTTTCATTTCTTAGCACATAAAAAGCTCCTTCTCGTAATGCCGTATTGAAAAAGAATTGATGCTCTTTAAAATGTTCGTTTATGGTATCTTCGACTTCAGCCCATGAAACATTAGTTTCCAGCTCCAAGCTTTTTTTCGGTGTAAGACGGCTATAAGATTGAGTGACCAACTCTGCAACCGTTTCAAATCCAAAATTCTCACTCATCCATTTGCTGCGGATATTTTTAGGATCAATGTAGGCGTAGAACGTTTCAATGTGTTTTCCTTCGTACCCTTCGTTTAAAGTCGTTTTAAAAAAATTATCCACCTGCTCTTTGATCAACGATCGTCCCCTTTTATTTTTTGTCTTTGCTTTGCCAGAAGATTGATAAAACGCATCAAATGCAAAATAACGGATGTACCAATTTTCATTTCTTCGGCAGAAGGTAATGTTTCCCAATACCCGATTTGCGCGTTGCAAGTACAAGTACAGTGGGTTATCAAGATTTTTAATTCTTTCGGGCGTGTCTAGATGCTGATACCTTGCACCACTGGTTCCCAGTGTAGTGCGCGAAAGCAGATCTATGATTTCCTTATTGGGATATTTTGCCGTATGAAAATTCTTCGGGAGCATCAACTCATGGCATTGTCTACGATCATCGCTACCCGCTCAGGAGTTACACTTCTTCTTTCGCCCAATTGAAGCCAGCCTCTGTCAATGAATCTCTTTTTAATACGTTCAGGAAGTGTGTTGTCAGGCTCCGTGTAGTCTGAGATCTTGGTTTTTATTCCTAGTGACTGAAAAAAAGCTTCTGTTCTTTTAATTGCCTCTTGTGCCACCTGTCGCTTTTCGCCGCTCAGTTTCCATACTCGCTGACCGTACTGCGCTAGTTTATCCAACTTTTCTTCAAATTGTACTTCATAAAGCCTTGGACCAATGATAGCCAACGTTCTGGCATGATCAATACCATACAAGGCAGTGAGTTCGTGAGCGATCATGTGTGTTGCCCAATCGGTGGGTACGCCGCACCGCAAATTGCCGTTAAGCGCATGATTGGCACACCACATTAGATTGGACGCTAATTTGTAGTTGGTAGGGTTTTTTAAGACCGGATCGGCTATTTCAATCAAGGTCAAAAGGATAGCTTCGGCCTCACGTTCCTGTAGTAGATTATCTGTAGGATAAGTTAAGTATTGCTCCAATGTATGAAAAAAAGCATCTGCTATTCCATTGGCAATTTGTCTCTCCGGCAAAGTTGCCACAACTTCAGGATTCATCAAGGAAAAAACGGGGAAAAAGAGAGGACCACCCATTGTTCTTTTTTCCTCAAGCTCAGACCTACTGATCACGGCGCCTGAATTTGATTCAGAACCTGTTGCAGGCAGCGTCAAAACAGTTCCATAAGGCAACGCCTTTTCGAATACACATCCCTCCTTGCGTATTAGCACATCCCATGGGTCACCGTCATAGTAATATGCTCCACTCATGAATTTTACACCATCTATTACTGAGCCTCCACCAACAGCCAAAATGAAAGCAACATCATTTGCTCTAGCCAGTTCTACACCTTTCATCAAGGTTGTATATTGAGGATTGGCCTCAATTCCTGAAAAGGGAATGACGTTGAAACCTTCTAATAGACTTATGATCTTGTCATATATCCCTGTTTTATGAATAGATCCACCCCCATAGGCCAACATCAAATTTTTGTTTGCGACATTATCGTTTAACAATTCTTTTAATCGTTCCCATTGATCATTGCCAAAAAGAATACGTGTTGGATTTACAATTTCAAAACTTAGCATAGTGTAAAAATAAAAAAACCCCGAAGCAAAAATGTTTCGGGGTTTTAGAACATGAATGTTTTTAAATATTTGTGTTATCTCTTACCGCGTAAGCGATCGTTAAAGCGTTCACTTCTTGAAGTTCCTTTCTGATGTCAAATATTAATCCTGACGGCGCACTCTTATCAGCTTTTACACATGTAATTACTGATTCGATCGGTGCAGTCATTCGAGCAGGTTTCTGATCGAATTTGTCTTTTTTCCATTGTCCTACTGCGTTTGTGGTATATAGACCATCCGCTGTAGGCTGAACAACATTGTCCAAGGATAGAGCAAATCCCATTTTGAAATCGTCGGCTCTTGCAGGATTTCTAGGTTTACCTAAGTAAAGGAAATCTACTTCCGATCTTTGTTTGTATGGTGTAAGATCTGTTGCTCTTGCACCCACCGGAGCATCTACCTGTACTGTTGGATCAACCTCTTTACTTGTTGTTGCCACCATGAAAAAGAACAAAAGCATGAAAACGATATCCGGTAATGAAGAGGTGTTCACCCCTGGCATACTTCTACCTCCGCCTTTTTTAAATTTAGACATAGCTTTTGTTATTTTTTCGGTTTAACTTCAATTATACGTTGAGGATATAGAATCTCCAACAATTCAATTTTTGCTTTTTCGTCGCGCGCTTTATCTTGCTCGGTAGCCACCTTACGTTTTAATACACCGTAAGAGGTTCCCCACAACTGCATTGACTTCTCGTCACGTAGTTCATACAACGCCTCTTCGATCTCAGTTTGTATTTTCGCAAAAATACTGTACTCAGTTGCTTGTTGTACTTCAATACGAACGTGCGCTTGTCCACTGATCTCTCTTAGCTGACTTCCACCCAATAGAGCCAATGCACGCTTCTTTTTGTCCCACTCCTTATAGGAATTGTTAAGGAACTCGATCATTTCTTTAGGTGATCCTGCATTTTCCGCATCCTCAATTTTTCTATCAAAATCCTCTAGTTGAGAATTAATTAGTTCCATTGTTGCGGTAGAATACATGGGAAAATTATTCGAAGGATCATTCTCCCTTTCATTCGTGCGATAAAATTTCACTACGAATTCCGAAATTTTATTTGGATCATTAAAGATCTCGCCGCGAACCATCAATTGGTTTTGATTATTCGCTTTGATCGCCAAAATATTTCTTTCCTCTACTTTAACAGGATCTGTCACTGTAATTTTCTTAGGAATATTACGAATGAAAGCAGTATCCTTATCCATTGTTGTGGTCACCAAGAAGAATATCAAGAGCAAGAAGGCGATATCCGCCATCGAACCAGCATTTATTTCTTGTAATTCTCTCTTCGCCATAGCTGTTTATTTTCTGAATCGACCTAAGAAAGGTCCAATTAATATCACAAGAATTCCTGCACCCAATCCCACTAGGATCGTGTAAATTCCTGCAGAAGTTGTGGTTACAACACTTTGTTCAACCGGATTCTTCAATAACAAACTATCTGTAGTATCTGCTGTTCCAGCCGCGTTCATGATAACATAGAAAATAGCGAAGATCAGAATCCCAACAATCGAGATAACTGTTTTCTTAGTATTTGTTGCCAACTGAACAAGGAAGAAAATTATTACAAAAGCTACCAATGCAATCAAAGTGATCATGGTAAACCAGATAGCTGATGAAAAAACCGCAGACCCGTCTCTGTATGTTTCAACTTCCTCAGTTCCGGCTGTCACATTAGGTGCATTGAACAAGAAAATACTTAGTCCAACACCAATGATGGCAACCAAAAACTTCAGACCGGTCATGGCCATATTTAGTTTTTTAGCATCCATTTTTAATCTTTTTTTCTAATTAATTACTTCGCTAATGATTCGTTTTTCAAAAGCATATCTACAAGTGTAATAGAAGCATCTTCCATTTCATTTACCAATCCGTCGATTTTTGACAAAATATAGTTGTAGAAAATTTGTAGGATAATCGCAGCGATCAAACCGAATACCGTTGTCAAAAGCGCCACTTTAATACCATCCGCTACCGTAGTAGGTGATACTTGTCCGTCTTTTACAATTTTATCGAAGGCCTGGATCATACCAATTACCGTTCCCAAGAATCCTAACATTGGTGCCAAAGCAATAAATAATGAGATCCAAGATAATCCTTTTTCCAAGTTACCCATTTGTACACCTCCGTATGAAACCACTGATTTTTCAACCATTTCGATTCCTTCAGAAGAACGATCTAAACCTTGGTAGAAAATAGATGCGATTGGACCTCTTGTATTTCTACATAGATCTTTAGCTGCATCAACACCACCGCTTTTCAATGCGTTTTCAACTTCATTTAAGAATTTTCTAGTGTTGATAGTAGACAAGTTAAGGTATACTACGCGCTCGATAGACAATGCCATACCGATGATCAAACAAATTAATACCGGAGTCATCCAGAATGGGTCACCCTCAATATATTTTTGTTTCAACGTTTGTACGAAATCCAATTGAGGCTCTTCATCCTCAGTAACTTGTGCATTTGTAGCACCTTCCTTTGCAGCATCAGCAACTTCCATTTGTGGCTGTGCATCAGGAATTGAATCAGCTAGAGTAACATTTGCAAAACCAAAGGTCATCACCGCTGCAATAGCTAAAGAACTAATTATTTTTTTCATGTTCTAAAAGATTAATTAAATCGTATATATATTTAAAAATTAAGCCAAAAATAATAAAATTTGTATTCAAAACACATTCCCGTTAAAATCCGAGTGATACAGATGTGAGTTACAAAGAGAAAAGTATCTTTTCTGTTTAACTCAATTTAAACGGATGATAGATTTGCAAAGGAACCTGAATTTTCACTTCATTTTTTTGAAAAAGAATTTGCTTTCTTTTCTACTTCATCAAATTCCTTAAATTGCGTCACTTGAACTTGCTAGATATCAGTCAATTACCTTGTTAGATAAATTAAGCGGAGAGAGAGGGATTCGAACCCTCGATACACTTTTGGCGTATACACACTTTCCAGGCGTGCTCCTTCAACCACTCGGACACCTCTCCTTTCTCTTATTGAAGCTTCAATTTAAAAGCCCGCTAAATTAAAAAAAATAAGTGAACTATGCTTAAATAGTTTAACTGTTCGTTAATTCGCCACATAAATCTTCTGCCAACCGGACTTTAATCTTGCTGCTTTCTTTTTCATAAGCCAGCAGATGCATCAATTTTGTGAGTGCCGCCTCAACGGTCAGGTCATTACCTCCGATCACTCCTACACGTTCAAAGAATGAGCTTGCCTGATATTTCCCCTGTTGTACTGCACCTGAATTACACTGCGTAATGTTGAGCACAATACCTCCTGCATCCACATAATTTGTAATACTTTCCTGAAGCTCTTTCAGACTTGGCGCATTTCCTGATCCGAAACTCTCTATTACCAACGCTTTTGTATTGGAAATATCGAATAAGGAATGGTAAGCTTTTACCGGAATACCAGGATATAGTTTCAACAAGCCTACGCTTGTATCCATTGTGGGAAGATACGTCAATTCAGGAAGCTTCGATCGATATAGTTTATCATGATTGTAAACTATGTTGACTCCGGCTTTTGCTAGTTCCGCATAATTTGGTGAACCAAAGGCCTCAAATTGATTGGCTGAGATCTTTGAACTTCTGTTGCCACGGTAAAGAGAATATTCGAAATAAACTGCTACTTCTTGCACTATGGGTTGACCCTGAGGGTCTTTGTCTCCGGCTATTTCAATTGCCGTGATCAGGTTTTCCTTACCATCGGTACGCAAGGTTCCAATGGGTAACTGAGAACCAGTGAACACCACCGGTTTATTCAATCCTTGTAACATAAAACTAAGTGCAGAAGCAGAATACGCCATGGTATCTGAGCCATGCAATACTACGAATCCATCGTATTTTGAATAATTGTCAAAGATCGTTTGAGCCATTTGTATCCAACGCAATGGATCCATTTCAGAGGAATCAATTGGCTCCTCAAAACTAAAAGTTGATAGTTCTACGTGCAAGCGATGCAATTCGGGAACATGCTTATAGATATGATTAAAGTCGAAACTTTTCAACAGACCTGTTTCAGGATCATTAATCATACCGATCGTACCCCCGGTATATATTATCAGAACTTTTGGTTTTTTCTTCATCAATATTACTTGTTTTTTTATGTTGTTCCTAGGTGAACTGGCCTTGTTTATTTAAGTATTGCTTTGGCTGATTAAAGCCTTTTTATTTTGATTCCAAATGTAATTCAAAAGATACAAAAAAACCGATGAAGGAATCTTCATCGGTTCTTTTCGTGTATTAAAAATGAACTATTCTTATTGTACGATCACTTTTTTAGTAGAAACTGATGCATTTGAATTCAATTTCAAATAGTAAACACCGTTTGACAAAGTAGAAACATCAATTTTCACATTCTCTTGTGCGTTTGATGCATTTAATCTGCTACTGAAAACTACTTTACCGTTAATATCAGTGAGGCTAATTTCAATTGTACTACCATTATTGTTTGAAACGTTTACATTCAAGTCAGCAGATGCAGGATTTGGATAAACCGTGAAAGATAATCCGTCAATTTCCTCAACACCAGCACAATCTTGAACTGTAATGGTAACTTGATCAGTGTTTTCACATCCATTAGCATCCGTACCAGTTACTTGATAAGTCAATGTTGCAGATGGTGTGAAACTTACACCATCAACTACTGAATTATCCCAAGAATATGTATCCGCACCTGAACCAGATAAAGTTACAGAAGTTCCTTGGCAAATTGTTGCGTCAGAACCAGCATCTACACCTGGTAATGTATTCATTGTAAGTGTAATTTGATCTGTGTTCTCGCATCCATTAACATCTGTACCAATTACAGTATACGTTTGGGTTGCAGATGGGGTAAAGCTCACGCCATCAACCACTGAGTTGTCCCATGAATAAGTTTGAGCACCTGAACCAGACAAGGTCACAGAAGTTCCTTGACAAAATGCCGCATCTGTTCCAGCATCAACAACCGGCAAAGCGTTTATGGTAACATCGATTACATCTCTTGTACTTTCACAACCTCCAGGAGTAATCTGTGCAACATAGTATGAAGTAGTTCCAACCGTTGTAGAACTTGGAGTAGGTGCCGTTGTTGACATGTTAAATCCAAGATCATTCGAATACCAACGTAATGAGTTGTTCACATCAGCACCAGCAGTTAAAGCAACTGTAGTCTCATTTAAACAATAAGAAACGTCAGCAACCGTAGGAGCCGCAGGCATTCCGGCAGCATCTTGAGAAACCATCAAATGACCAAATGTATATGACCATGTACCGGCCGTGTTAACCAGCTGTACCGAATTAATCGGCATATAAGGTGTTAAATCGACAATTTGATCATGAGTTTGGGTGCCTATCAATGATCCATTAATATAAAGATTAGCAGAAGAGGCTAACCAATCAAACCCATCAAATCTTGTGGCATAAATGTAAAGGAACTCATTTGTAGCACAAATTGAAGGAGTAATTGTAATGTTAGAACCAGAGCCGGCATTGTCTTGCTGGTAATCTAACCATTCACAATTCGTCGGGTTTCCTACGATCACAGAATATTTTATTCTTTCACTTTCGCAACCCGAAGCATTAACTTGAGAAACCCAATAATTATAAATTCCAGGAGTAGCTATATTAATTGTAGGAGAAGTTAACGAATAATTTTCAAGATTATCTCCCCAGTAATATCTCAAGGCAACTCCACTTCCACTAGTTGTTGCAGGAATAGTGGTGTTTGTACTTGCACAAGCGTTGCCATAATTTGCACTTAACTCCGGAACATCCGGAACATCATTCAAATCTGATTCGATTGTCAAAATACCTTGAACGAATCCCCACATGCTCCACGTGTTTTGGATAACTACATTGTTTATTGGTAAGTATGGCGCTAATTGTGCTGTTGTCAATGTAGTGTTATGAGGAACATTTGAAAAGGCCAATGAACCATTTATATAAATGTTGGCCGATTTATCTGTCCAGCTTACACCATCCCAACCAGTTGCATAAACGTACAATTCTGCGGTTAATTGACATGTTGTAATATCCGAAATTGTAGCACTCGAACTAGAGCCAGCATTTTGTCTAGTATAACTGATTGATTGAGTTTGCCCAAAGGAAAAACTACTTAAAAGAAGTAAAATGAATAGTAGATTTAATTTTCTCATATATAAATTTTTAAAATTTGCGCAGCGAAAATAACTATTTCTTAACTATGAGAAAATATATTGCTTACTTTTTTAACGTGAAAATTGATTCAGCATTTTGTGTCGTAATTCTTGCAACATCTTTCAACTTCAACTCTTTAACCTCTGCTAATTTTTCGGCTATATGGATCAAATAGCTCGACTCATTTCGTTTGCCTCGATAGGGTGTTGGAGGCAAGTAGGGTGAATCCGTTTCCAGTATCAATTCTTCCAAGGGAATGTGCTTCACTACTTCGTCCAAACCGGACTTTTTGTAGGTTAAAACG
>JBFHIN010000023.1:0-13225 GCA_041596415.1 Crocinitomicaceae bacterium
GGGTTTCCCTTCGTTAGTTAAACTATGTGCTTTTAAAATAGTATTGTGCATGTCGATAAAGTTGTGTCCGTCCATTTCCAACACGATCCAACCAAAAGCTTGCCACTTTTGATTTAGGTCGCCTAAAGAAAGTACATCGTCCACATCTCCATCGATTTGGCGACCGTTGTAATCGATAGTGGCAATAATGTTGTCAACGCCGTTGGCAGCAGCGTACATTGCAGCCTCCCAAATTTGTCCCTCTTGTAATTCACCATCACCGTGAAGGGAGTATACATAGGATGTATCTCTATTTATTTTTTTCGTTAAAGCAGCACCGATCGCAACTGAAAGTCCCTGTCCCAAAGAACCTGAAGCCATGCGTACACCCGGCAAATGCTTGTCTACTGACGGATGTCCTTGAAGGCGAGAAGATAATTTACGGAAAGTAGCTAATTCACTTACCGGGAAATACCCTCGGCGTGCTAAAATACTGTACCAAACTGGAGAAATATGTCCGTTCGATAAGAAAAACAAGTCTTCACCGATACCGTCCATTGAAAAGTTTTCCGGCTCAATCTTCATGGTGTCAAAGTATAAAAGCGTCAAGAAATCTGTACATCCTAGCGAGCCCCCTGGATGACCAGAACTAGCTCCGGCAACCATGCGAACGATATCTCTGCGTACTTGTGAGGCAATATTTTCTAATTTCGTTTTTTCCATAATTATAGTGTGCTCTTAATCGGTTTTATACGGATACAAAACTAAGTGTAATAATTCGTTTTTGGGTTGATGAAAAGTACTTTTATCTTAAAATTTTGAACAGTGTTCGTCTTTTGAGTTGAAAAATTATACAATAGAACTCAATTTTCCCGTTTTCTCTGGTAAACTGAATATTTTATTACATTTGAGATAAGTGTATTTACACGATTAGTACAGAAATTTATAAATGGACAAATGAAGATTATTGGAATTAACGGATTTGGGAGAATAGGAAGGTACTTGACAAGAATTGCCATACTTTCTGAAGATGTGAATGTGGCAGTTGTCAACGATGTGGCGGATATTAGTATTCTAATGCATTTGTTGAAATACGATAGTATTCATCGCAAATTCCCTATTGATTTTAGCATTGAAGGGAATAGAGCGATTTTTGACAACGGAAAAGAGATCTTGTTTACTCAGCATAAAAACCCATTGGATATACCATGGAAGGAAAACGAGGTGGAAATTGTTGTTGAGTCGACTGGGATATTTTTATCTCGGGAAGAGGCTTCGATGCATTTAACAGCGGGAGCTAAGAAGGTTATTATTTCTGCTCCTGCAAAATCAGAGGATATTAAAACGGTTGTTTTGGGGGTTAACGATGATATATTGAAATCAGATGATAAGATCATATCAAATGCTTCTTGTACTACCAATAATGCGGCACCCATGATCATGGTGATGCGTGAGATTGCTGAAATAGAAAGTGCATACATCACAACGATTCACAGTTATACTTCCGATCAGCGCTTGCATGATGCACCACACAAGGATTTAAGAAGAGCTCGTGCTGCTGCTGAATCGATCGTGCCTACCACAACTGGTGCGGCTAAGGCAATTACCAATATCTTCCCTGAATTGGAGGGTAAGATCGGTGGTTGTGGCGTTCGTGTGCCCGTACCTGATGGTTCATTTACAGATCTAACACTTGTCGTGAAGAATCCTCCAAGTGTTGAGAAGATTAATGCAGCGATGAAAAAAGCTTCGGAGACCTATTTAAAAGGAATACTAGACTATACGGAAGATCAGATCGTATCAGCTGACATTATTGGAAATCCAAACAGCTGTTTGTTCGACGCAGATTTAACCAGTGTTGTCAACAACATGGTCAAGATCGTTGGATGGTACGATAATGAGGCTGGTTACACTAATCGTTTATTGGATCTTGTAAGAAAGATCTAAATCAAGGCCATTTAAATACCCAAGCGTTCGGCGAAACGGATTTCTTTTGACCTATTGCTTCATTGGCTTGCTCCTTTGTTGTATAGGAAGCAATACTTACAATGTATAGATTGTCAAATTTTCCGATGATGATGGAATTATTACCTTCCGATTTCAAGCGATCGAAATAACGGTCTGCGTTTGATTTATCGCTAAAAGCCGCTCCAATTATGTGGTATGGCTTGCTGCGATCAACCATTCCGGTAGACGTCTGGATCATTTCAGTGCCCATTTTTTGCGCTGGAGTAGTTGGTTTCATTGCTTTTGCTTCAGGAACTTTTTCTACGATAGGTTCTTCAACCGTTTCGATGGGAACATCTTCTTTTTCCAAATCATTGATACTGTCCTCGGTTACTGTGTTTTTGATATTATTACTTTCGTTAGAACTCTCATCGTTTTCTGAAGAAGAAGGTTCAATGTCTAGAATTATTTCTTCTTTAGCTAGAAATGGAATGTATTTTTCCAAACTATTGTAAAATATACCCACTGTTCCTATTAAACCAAGCACCAGAACCAATAAGGATAGCAAGACGATTCTTAGTGGGCTTCTTTTCTTTTTATCCTTTTTTGCTTTTTCAAGAATTGGTTTTTTCGGTACTTCTAGTTTCGGTTCCGTTTGAATTGGGGGAACGTCTAGGTCATCATTCATTTGATCTTCAACTGAATACTCTTGCTCTTTTACTGATTCTTCTGCTTTTGATGTTTCAATTATTGCAGGCTCCTCCTTGGTAATAGGGGTTTCTTCAACAACAGGTTCTTCTTCTATTGTTATTTCAGGTACTATATCAGTTGCAGGCTCTTCAGTAAGTGTATTTTCAATTACCGTTTCAATAATTGGAGTATTAACCAAGGGTTCAATTTTTTCTTCTAATTGTTCCTTTTTTTCTTCAGCCAAGTTGTTTTCAGCTGCCGCTTCAGGATTTGTTGCTATCTCTTCTGAAAAAGTAGTTTGTTTGAAATCGACTTCTCCGTCCGAATTTTTGAAGAAAGTGCCAAAGTTGAACATATCGTATGAATCACCTACGTTCAGCTTGGCTTCTATTTCTCGCACATATTTGGATATTAAGTTCTTGGCATCATTCTCTGGAATAGTTTCCTTTTCCGAAATGTGTGCTGCCAACTTTCCGTCATCGAATTTAAGGTAGTTCATGAACATGATCTCACCTGTATCAGGATTAGTAATCGTCATTGCTCCTAAACCGGGAATGATAATTGTTTTAACTTCTTTGAGGATTTCCAACAGATATTTATCCATAGTAGCGATTTTTTACGAATATAACCAAAACTGTAAAAATTGAAGTGATCGTATCAATTTCCAAAGAGATCACTAAACGAAAAAGTTTCATGAGCACGGATCCCCTTTTCTGTTTCTTGCAGTGTAACGCATTCTTGTTGAGCGTCGTGCTCTAAAAAAAGAACAAAATTATTTTTTTGTGCGTTCTGCAGGAAATTGCCTTTTTCTTCAAGTGTTATCAAAGGACGCGTGTCGTAACCCATGACATAGGCCAAAGGAATATGTCCAACGCTCGGAAGAAGATCTGCCATGAAAACAATCGTCTTTCCTTGATAATGGATGTGAGGAATCATCATACTTTCGGTGTGTCCGTCAACAAAAAGAACGTCAAAATTATTGAAAACATTTTTGGTGAAATCACCTGTTCTTTCTACAAATTTTAGTTGACCACTTTCCTGGATTGGCAGTATATTTTCCGTTAAAAATGATGCTTTTTCCCTTGGGTTTGGATTTGTTGCCCAATCCCAATGATTTTCTGTGCTCCAATAGGTGGCATTTTTAAAAACTGGTTCAAATCCTGTTCTATCCTTGTTCCACTCGATCGCACCACCACAATGGTCAAAGTGAAGATGTGTTAGGAAGACATCCGTAATATCCGATCTGTCAAATCCTAATTTTTGAAGATTACCGTGTAAGCTGTCGTTCCCGGATAAATGGTAATGCGAAAAGAATTTTTCAGACTGTTTATCGCCAATTCCAGCATCGATAAGGATTAATCTGTTGCCATCTTCAATCAGCAACGATCGCATAGACCAGTCACATAGATTAGAGGCATCGGCAGGATTCGTCTTCTGCCAAATCATTTTTGGAACTACTCCGAACATGGCACCGCCATCTAATTTGAAATTTCCTGTATTTAATGGATAAATTTTCATTTTAAATTTTATTTGTTGGCCAGATAAAGTACAATAATGGCAAAAATTGCTGAAAATAGTCCAATTATCTTGCGAATAGAAATGCTCTCCTTAAAGATTACAAAACCAATTAATGAGGTAGTTACAACGACAGAAACACTGAGTATAGAAACAACCGTGGTGTCAGTCCAACCGGTTGATTTATAAGAAACGATCAACAGAAAAATGGAAAAGAAATTGGGGATTCCCAAAATGATACCTGCAAGAATACTATTTAGATCAAACTTATTTTTCTTTTGTAAAACACGAACAAAAAGCACAATGAATCCAAGAATTCCGGCTAAACCGAAACCAATGGCTGAAAATAACGGAGGAGTTAGATAAATCAGTTCGAATTTTTGGACGTAGTTTAAGGCAAAGTCCAAAATTCCGCTGCCCACAAATAGGATAAGCAACATCCAGATGGCGTTGTCGGTTTTTTTCGTTTTATCCTTTGTAGGCTTGCTATAGGATACCAGAATAATGCCTAATATGGCGAATACTATTCCGGCAGCTTTCAATAAGGTTAATTTTTCTTTGTAAAACATGAACATGAGCAAAATAGTCATGGCCATACTCATTTTAACTGCAATCGAAGTAGAAGCAACGCCATTCTTTTGGGAGCTCAATCCCATGATTATAAAGAGTGATATAAATAACACGGCACAAATTACTGCGAATAAAGGCCAATTTCCACCTTCCAATGCTCGGCTATCCCATTGGTTTCCGTAAATTAGAAAACCGCAAACCAAGGCTGTGAAATAGTTAAAAACGATAGCCTGAAAAGTGTCAATTCCAAATCTGGGAAACAACTTAAATATGACAAATAACAAGCTTGAGCTTAAAATGGCAAAAAGTAATGGGATCATAAATTATTATATTGATAAATACGATCTCCGGCAAAGAGATACGAAGTGTTAGGAAGGCCTGATATTTGTGGACCTGTCACTCCGTTAAGCAGATCATTTTGTCCAACCAATACGCGAGCTTCGTCCCAAAGTCCTGAATCGATAAAATGCTGGATAGTTGTTCTTCCACCTTCAACCATTACAGACAGAATTTCTTTGGAATGAAGGATCTCAAGTAGATCTTGAATGCCAAAAGATGAAGGTATAATGTATTCTATATTTCCCTCAACGTGATCTTTATACTTATTCAGAACAATGGTTTTTACTTCATTTGAAAAAACCTGGAAATCTCCTTGAAGTTGGAGTTGAGGATCAATGATGATGCGTATAGGGTTTTTACCATGGTAAGCACGAACCGTTAGCTGAGGATCATCAACTTCAACTGTTCTCTTACCTACAAGAATACTTTCTTCCTCAGAACGCCATTTGTGCACTAAAGATTTTGTCTCCTGTTGTGTAATCCAAAAGACACCCTTTTGATCTTTCGTTCGATGAACATCGAAAAAACCGTCCTTGGATTGGGCCCATTTTAATAGTACATAAGGTCGCTTCTTTTGATGAAACGTGAAAAATCTTTTATTGATCTCGCGACATTTTTCTTCTAAAATGCCAACGGTAACATCTATTCCGGCCTGTTTTAGGCGTTCAATTCCTCTTCCGGAAACTTGAGAATTAGGATCTGTTGTTCCAATCACTGCTCTTTTGAATCCATGACGAACAATCATATCAGCGCAGGGAGGCGTTTTTCCGTGATGTGAACACGGTTCAAGGGTAACGTAAATCGTAGATTCCTTGAAAATTTCTTTGTTCATCACTGAATTAACGGCATTAACTTCAGCATGCGACTGCCCATATTTTTGGTGGTAACCTTCGCCAATGATACGGTTATTATGAACGATGACGCTTCCGACCATGGGATTTGGGGCAACATGCATTTGTCCCAAAGCTGCGAGTTGAAGACAACGCTCCATGTATATTTCATCCAAATTCACTTTGCTAATTTACTGAAGATTACTGTTTGCAGCTAAGGAATTTCAAAAATCAAAAGCAGGCTGTCGGGAAAAGATTAAATTAGAGCCATGAATAAGAAAGAACAATTGAGGCATTTATTCAGCTTGCCGGTCGTTGTAGCAGCTCTTGGTTATTTTGTGGATATCTACGATCTCTTGCTTTTTGGGATTGTCCGAATTCCGTCGCTTAATTCAATGGGATTGGATGTCGACATCGCAGGAACGCTCATTTTGAATTGGCAAATGGCGGGTCTTTTGATTGGTGGAATAATTTGGGGCGTTTTTGGGGATAAGAAAGGGCGTCTTTCGGTATTGTTTGGATCAATTCTCGTTTATTCACTTGCCAATATTTTATGTGGTTTCTTGCCGAATATCAACTTTATGGATAAAACCACGGCTTATGCTGCCTTGCGTTTTATTGCCGGTATTGGCTTGGCAGGCGAACTTGGTGCAGGAATCACGCTGGTTTCAGAATCGTTGCCCAAAGAACTCAGAGCGATTGGGACATCTATAGTTGCAGGATTTGGATTGTTAGGTGCAGTAGTAGCCAATTTTACAGTGGAGTTGTCCGGAGATTGGACCGTGGCTTATTTTATAGGAGGTGCTTTGGGCTTGTCACTGCTCTTCCTGCGTTTGGGAGTAATGGAGTCAGGAATTTATAAGACCATGAAGACAGATGAAAATGTTGTAAAGGGTAATTTCTTTTCATTGTTCACGAATAGAATTCGACTCATTAAATATCTTAAAATAATTGCAATTGGTCTTCCAACTTGGTTTTGTATTGGCATTTTGGCACTTCTAGGAAATCAATTTTCGGTTGAATTAGGGCTCGATGGAAACATAGATCCGGGTAGAGCAATCATGTGGGCGTATATTGGTATATCTGCCGGTGATTTTGCGAGTGGTTTCATAAGTCATTGGTTGAAATCAAGGAAGATGGCCATATTTTGGATGATGATATTCACCATTATCGGTGTTTTCCTTATGTTGTTCGGTGGGACAAAAAGTGTTGATATGTATTATTTTTATTGTGTCTGGTTAGGGTTAGGTACAGGTTATTGGGCTATGTTCGTAACTGTTGGTGCTGAACAATTCGGCACAAATTTGCGATCCACGGCTGCTACGACAATCCCTAACATGGTACGCGGGCTTTTAGTGGTGATGGTCATACTTTTTGATTTTTTCAAACCCTCTGTTGGTGTAGTTTATTCAGCCTTGATTGTGGGGTTGTTAGTTTTTGCCATTGGAATTTATTCTACGCTCACCATCGAAGAAACACACGGTAAAGATCTCGATTTTCTGGAGGAATAGTTAATCGCGTTCCCAGATCCGCTTGTGTGTACCTTTCTTACGGATCATCACCCAGTTGTTCTTTTTGGCCTGTCGAATTAACTTACGACGTAGAATTTTAGGATAAAAGATTTTTTTCCAAGTTTTTTTCTGTGAATAAGCTTTTAATATCCCAAGTTGTCCAAGGATCTCATAGGTGGATGAACCACAGCGATAACCAAAAAAGGCATAATCGTAAGGTGAGGTGCAGATGTAATCATTGCATATTTTTTCGAATTTAAGACGCACCGTATCGTGAACAGGAATCTTGATCACCAAGGATTTTACACTATCTACATTTTTATCCATGATGTAATTGAAATCCTCTTTCGACTGAAGTTCATATTTACCGGAAGGTTTATTTTTTCGCTGAAATATGTGTACCCTACCTTCATAAAAGAAACTTAAGTAAGAAGTATCGTTGTACTGAATTCCCACGTGTCCACCAAGCATACCCCCAAACCAATTTTTTTGTTCTTTTCTGTGTTCTTTTTTTGGTTTAGAACCATATAAAAATCGTACGGTTAGGGTGTCCGCGCTATTTGAAAAAAAGGACGAAAAAATAAATAATAGAATAAGGGGTAATCTGAAAAGCATAAATTGTTATTTGTTACAGCTTATTTAAGATACAAAAAAAACCGCTCAAAGAAAGCGGTTTTCACTGTTATTTAATGTTAACTAATGATTTGAAAGGTACTCAGCAACACCTTCAAAGCTAGCCGTCATTGCATCGTCGCCTTTTTGCCAGTTGGCAGGACAAACTTCACCATATTTTTCAAAATATTGAAGTGCATCAACCATTCTTAATGCCTCGTCAACATTTCTTCCCAAAGGGAACATGTTCACTAATTCGTGCATGACAATTCCTTCCTTGTTAATCAAGAATAATCCACGGTAGGCGATCATTGGCCCTGTAGCTGTCAATGCTCCTTCCATGTCGTATTCATATTCTCCGGCAAGAACGCCATATGCTTCAGAAATCGTTTTTGATGTATCAGCAACAATCGGATATTTTACCCCCTCAATTCCTCCTTTATTTTTAGGTACATTCAACCATGCCCAATGTGATTCTTCAGTGTCTGTTGAACAAGCGATCACTTTTACACCTCTTTCTTCGAACTCAGCTAATTTGGCTTGAAAAGCATGCAATTCAGATGGGCAAACGAAAGTGAAGTCTTTTGGATAAAAGAAGAACAATACGTGGTTTTTACCAATGTACTGATCCAATGAGAAATTTTGTACGATCTCTCCTCCGTTTACAACTGCAGCCGCCTTAAAAGATGGTGCTTTTTTACCTACTAATACTCCCATTTTTTGTATTGTTTTGTTTATTTGTTAATGCAAATTTACTTAAAATAATGCGTTTAGAAATGCGCCCATAGGCAACTTTTATTTCTGAAACCATGGTTAAAACATCCAGTTTGTTTTTTCCTTCTCACGGAAATGGTCGATCATTAATCTGTTAGTTCCTTTGTTTCCCAACTCGACTAACGCTAAAAGCAAGGCTTATTGCAATTGTAAAAAAGTGTGTGTTGCTTCGAAAAGGGAATTCATTCCGTCATTCGCAGTGTTTAGAATTTAAATCCTTCAAGGGCTGTTACCACTTTACTGGCAGCACCTTTGTTTTTTTCAACAAAGGCATTGGTTTTTTCTTTCAAGACTGTATGATTTGCCTCAATGATTTGTATGGCCGCTTCAAGCTCCGCGGTGTTGGCAACGGAAAATCCGATCTCTTGGTCGATAAATTGTGCAGCCTCAGGAAATCGATCATGTTTTGGTCCGAAGATCACAGGTAAACCAAATGCCGCAGGTTCTAATATGTTATGTAGTTTTCCCGAAAATCCGCCGCCAACGTATGCCAGATCTCCATAAGCGTAAGCTTTTGAAAGGTGGCCTATCGTGTTGAGGATCAATACTTGTTGGTCATTGGTTTGGTCTGTATATCTTTCTGTTCTTCCCCCTAAACTTTGCTCAATAGTAGCGATATGGTTCTCATCAATTTCATGAGGAGCTAAAATGAATTTTTTATTCGGATGTTTAAGGATGTAAGGAACGATTATCTTTTCGTCTGCCGGCCAAGAACTTCCTATGATCATTGTTAACTCACCTTGTAGAAATGCTTCAATTCTGAGATTCTTTTCTGCATGTATTCTATTCGACAAAACACGATCGAATCGCGTATCTCCTATACTGGAATATTGCTTTATTCCAACGCTTTGCAATAGTTTTGCGCTTTGTTCATTTTGGACAAAAAACCAATCAAATTGTTTAAGGGTTCTTCTGAAAAATCCGCCATACCACTTAAAAAAACGATGATCGGGACGCAAAAGCGTGCATAGTGAAAATATGCGAACTTTTGCATCTTTGGCTTCCAAGATGAAATTCGACCAAAATTCATACTTGACAAAAAATACCAGATCAGGCTGAAAGTGTTTCAGAAATTTCTTTGCATTTCTTTTCGTATCAACAGGTAAGTAGATCGCCATATCAACCGGATTTTTCCTCTTTTGATAGTGCTGCATTCCTGTGGGTGAAAAAAAAGTAAGTAAGAGAAAGTAATCAGGATACTTTTCCTTGAATTTTTCCATGACAGGCAAGGCCATGTCGAATTCGCCGAGAGAAGCGCAGTGAAACCAAACTACTTTCGAATGTTTTTCAAGTTCAAATTCCGGAAGTCCATTTCTTCTTCCTTCTATCCAAGCTTTCGCTTTAGGATGAAAGGGAGAAAGGATCAAAAGGATCAACCCATATAGTTTTACACCGAATGAATAGATCAAGCGCATATTAGTTGTAGTAGAATTCTTTCGGCATTCGTCTGTAAAATGGAATGAACCATCCTGCTCTTACGCCAAATTGAAGATCTAATCGCGTATTCATGGGAACGGCCACCTCAGGTTGATCGTAAAAAATGGTCCTCGCATTCTTCGTCAATCCTTCCTGGGCATAAAATCCGGCATAAAAATTATAGAAGCCACCATTCGACATAAAGGCATAGCCTACAAATTGATGAAAATTGGGTCCTACAGTGAGTCGGTCATAACCTTTTTTATAATCCAA
The DNA here is from genome assembly GCA_041596415.1 of Crocinitomicaceae bacterium. Taxonomy (GTDB): domain Bacteria; phylum Bacteroidota; class Bacteroidia; order Flavobacteriales_D; family Crocinitomicaceae; genus M0103. The sequence continues at coordinate 10,457 of JBFHIN010000023.1, forward strand.
TTCGATTTGCGGTATAACTTGATCTTGTGTTTCAATGCGCATTTTATGAGCTAGATATCCAATGCCTCCGTGTACGAATATCCCTGAATTTTGGTTAGGACTTAACACCGGAAAAACTTTTCCGACGGAAAGATTGACATTAAATCCTCTAGCGTAAACGTAGACCATAGCAATATCACCGTTAACGTCGGTGATGTTCCCGTTTGAATCAACTAAATGGTTAAAAATACCTGACATGCGGATCTGATTGCCAAAAATGAAGTTTGCATCCAGTCCATAATACCAATTCCTATTCGTTTTATAGCCAGAAATAATTCCGATATGATTGAGAAAACCATAGCGATCGGCAAGATCGGCCGAAGTCCAGTTAGCGCCGTAATGAACACCTACCCAAGGCGTACCAATGATCGAATCTTTGACATTTCTTTGCGAAAATGTACTGAAAGAAAGTAGTATAAGCACAATGGCAAACAGGAATTTCATGGTTCAAAAATAACGGCATTTTTTTACATAAAAAGATAAAAAATGTGAATTGCTTTATTCGTTGAGTATTTGGCAATTCGAAATTGGGAGATCCATCACGGATTTGATGCGAGAAAGTTTGGTGTCAGGTTCAAATTAGTGACGAAATTCTTGAAATTGATTTACATCTTATACGTTTTACTTATCTTTAGCCACTTATATTAGATAATAGGACTAGCAGATGAAAAAAATACAAATGGTCGATCTGATTTCTCAGTATCAAAAAATCAAACCAGAGGTCGATTCAGCAATTTTAAACGTAATTGAAAACGCTCAATTTATCAACGGACCCGAGGTAACTGCTTTTCAAAAAGAATTAGAGGATTATTTAAAAGTAAAGCACGTTATACCTTGTGCCAATGGTACGGACGCTTTGCAAATAGCACTGATGGCGCTGGGGTTGAAGCCAGGTGATGAAGTGATCACTCCTTCGTTTACGTATATAGCTACCACTGAAGTGATGGCTTTGTTAGGCTTGAAGCCGGTTTTTGTTGAAGTGGACCCACATACCTTTTGTATCGATACCAACAAAATCGAAGAGGCAATAACAGCTAAAACAAAGGCGATCGTTCCTGTGCACTTGTATGGGCAAGCGGCACTTATGGACGAGATCATGCGTATTGCCAAGGAGCACAACTTATTTGTAGTTGAAGATAACGCTCAAGCGATTGGAAGCAATTATCACCATGCGGACGGCAAAGTTTCGAAAACAGGAACAATCGGAGATATTGGTTGTACGTCATTCTTCCCATCTAAAAATTTAGGATGTTATGGCGACGGCGGTGCAATTTGCACGAATAACGATGAAATGGCGGCAAAAATGCGAATGATTGCCAACCACGGTCAAAGTAAAAGATACTACCACGATGTTGTTGGTTGTAACTCGCGTTTGGATAGTATACAGGCGGCCGTACTGCGAATCAAATTGAGAAAACTGGACGAATATATCGATGCAAGAAGAGCAGTGGCGGATCATTATGATCAGTTCTTCAGTGATTTTACACAAGTTCAAACACCGATAAGAGGTTCATATTCCAAGCATGTATTTCATCAGTATACCTTAGTATTGGATGGTGTGGATCGTGATGCTTTGAATACATTTTTGGCAGAACACGATGTCCCTTCAATGATCTATTACCCTGTGCCAGCGCATAAACAAAAAATGTTTGCAGCCTTTGGTTCTGAAAATACAAATTTACCGGTAACCGATTGGTTGACCGAACGAGTAATTTCCTTGCCAATTCATACAGAAATGGAACAAGATCAGCTGGATCACATCTGTGCTTCCGTTGCTAAGTTTTTAACAAAATAGGTAATTAGAAGATGAAAAAAATTGCTGTTGTTGGAACCGGATACGTTGGTTTAGTAACAGGTACCTGTTTTGCCGAAACCGGAAACCATGTAACATGTATTGATATCAACCAAGAAAAGGTTGACCAACTAAAAAAGGGGGTTATTCCTATTTACGAGCCTCATTTGGATGTGCTTTTTGATAGAAATATAAAAGCTAATCGTTTACAGTTCACAACTGATCTTCAAGAAGGGATCAAAGATGCAGAGATCGTTTTTCTAGCGTTGCCAACACCTCCGGGGGAGGATGGTTCGGCCGATCTGTCTTACATTTTAGGAGTGGCCGATCAAATTGGACATTTACTGACAGATTTTACCGTAATAGTCGATAAAAGTACGGTTCCGGTGGGTACAGCAGAGTTAGTGCAACAAGCTATCGCCAAAAACGCGGAAGTGGACTTTGCAGTGGTTTCAAATCCTGAATTTTTAAGAGAAGGATTCGCCGTAGACGATTTTTTAAAACCGGACCGCGTTGTTATCGGAACTTCTCATGCCAAGGCTCGAAAAATCATGGAGAGCCTTTACAAGCCTTTCGTTCGTCAGGGTAATCCAATTCTTTTCATGGATGAGAAATCGGCAGAGCTGACAAAATATGCGGCCAACTCTTTTCTTGCCACCAAGATCACTTTTATGAACGAGATCGCAAATTTTTGCGAGTTGGTAGGTGCGGATGTAGATAAGGTGCGTATTGGAATTGGATCAGATGATCGTATTGGAAAACGTTTCCTTTTCCCTGGAATTGGTTACGGAGGGTCATGTTTTCCAAAAGATGTACAGGCCTTATATAAGTCGGGTAAAGACTACAATTTTGAATTCGAGATTTTAAAGGCTGTAATGCACGTAAATGAAAGTCAAAAGACTATTCTTCTACCTAAAATGAAGAATTTCTTCCGAGGA
>JBFHIN010000024.1:0-12995 GCA_041596415.1 Crocinitomicaceae bacterium
ATGAATCTGTTGTTGAAGCGGTCTTTATTTTTGTCCTCTGTTTGTGTCGGTCTATTTTTTACTTCTTGTAAAAAAGGGGTTCAAGATTTCACGTTGAAAGGTAACGTAGTTGATCTAACTTTGACGATTCCTTTAGAGGGGGCAGCCATAAAATTATACCAGACACCTGTTGGATCTACACAAGATCAATTGATTTCAACTGCTAGCATTGGAGCTGATGGTAGTTATGCATTCAAATTCCCAAGAGATAAAATGGAAAAATACACTTTGGTGGTAACAAAATCTGGTTATTTCGACATTAATGAGGTTGTTTATTTCTCCTCTCTGACTTTAGAGGAAGATAATGTCCGAAACCTATCTACTGCGGCAAAATCATGGGTGAAATTGAGGTTTATCAATGATATCGTTTTGCCTGGCGAAGAATTGAGATTCATAAAGCAAATGGGTAAAAAAGGATGTGCTGAATGTTGCTCAGATGCGGAACAAGTTCTTTTATCTGTGGCAGACACTTCCATTTATTGCATAAATGATGGGAATACCTATTACTCCTATTTGTATTGGGTAAGCGGTTCCTCCAACCAAGGATTAAGATCAGTTGTTACAAATGCTTTTGATACCACGGAACTGATTCTGCACTATTAATTTATTCGTCGTCTAGTACGTTTCTTAACTTTTGACGAAGCTGACGGTTGTATGTCTCGATCAAATATTTCAAGTAGTTTGGAGTACTTTTGGATATGCACTTGGTGTAGTGCTTTAAACGATATTCGATATGTTCTTGAAGCTCATTTAAAATGTCTATGGCATCATAGTAATCAGAGGCGGCAGTACGAATAATTTCCATATGGTTTTCCATAGAGAGCTCCACTGCATCTTTTCCTTTTTTACCCTCATCCAAACAAGTGTAATAAACTTCCTTAATATTGAAAGCATCTAACTTTTCAGTATCCAAACGATCTTTCATCAGTTTGGTGAACTCATACTCTACCTCAAACTCAATATCCTCGTTCTCAGTAAGGCGTGATTCGAGGAATCTATCCGGGAATCGAAATGCATCTTGCCAATTCAAATAGTCTTGCCACAAACCAAATCTTCGCACATTATTACCCAAATCGATAAGTTTGAACTTTTCTTTATTGGGCAATCTTCTTGAGCCACGTCCAATCATCTGGTGATAAAGTGTCAATGAGCGTGTGGCGCGATTTAAAATTATGGTTTGAACCGTTGGTTCGTCAAATCCGGTTGTCAAGATTCCGACAGAGGTTAGGATTGCATCAGGCGTAGTTTTAAACCATGATAACACATCTTTTCTGTCCTTATCACTAAAAGTCGAGTCCAAATGGCGAATCTTGTATCCTCGTTTTTTGAATGTTTCTTCAACGCGTAACGAAGTATCGATTCCGGAATTAAAAATTAATGTCTTATTGCCAACGGCCACTTCTTCATAAGCGAATAATAATTTCTCTTGCATGAAGTAATTTCCGTAGACCATATCAGAACTATTCACCGTGAAATCACCATTAGATCCTATTTTCAGACCATGAAGATTTACATCATATGTAAAAGTTTCCGCATCGGCTAAGTAACCTCCTTCGATTAAGGAGGAAATACTTTCACCAATAATTAACTTATTATAGTTGTCATTTAACGGAAGGGTTTTGTTACTGCTCAATGGTGTCGCAGTTACGCCAAGAATATTTCCACCTTTATAGAATTGGAAAATTTTTCTGAAACTGTTGTAATGTGCTTCATCGACAATAACCAGCCCGACGTTTTCAATGAAATTCTCATTGTCGTTCAGACGATTATTTAGTGTTTCCACCATCGCAATGAAACAATTGAATTGATTTTGATCGTCAATTTTCTTTACTTCACTATTGATGACCATGTTGTTCACGCCAATTGCATTTAGTTGCTTGGAAGTTTGAACGGAAAGTTCAATTCTATGTGTTAGGATCAGTACTTTTTCGTTTTGTTTCTCTATAAACCTCTTGGCTATTTCAGAAAAAATGACAGTTTTTCCTCCACCTGTTGGTAATTGAAAAAGAAGATTGAAATCTTTGCCATTTTTCTCCAGTTCATCAATGATCGTATGAACTGTTCGCTCTTGAAAAGGGTATAGTTTTTTTGCTTGGTAAAGTTCAGTATCTATCATTCGATGTTTAGAAAAATGGGGTACAAAGTTACGTCCTTTTCTTAGATATTCCAATAAAGCACTCGATTAACTTTGATTGGAGAGTTTTTTTGGCATTGTTGAAAACCTAAATAATATCTCTGAGAAAAAAATAGCGTTGAATAATAGAGAATCGATTAAATTTGCCCCGATGTTTAATTACAGAAATAAATAATCAGAATGAATAACAACATAGAGTTAATAGACTGTTTGATCATTGGTTCAGGTCCTGCAGGATACACTGCGGCAATTTATGCAGCACGTGCAGACATGAAACCTGTTTTATATCAAGGGATGCAGCCAGGCGGACAATTAACAACAACAAACGAAGTTGAGAATTTCCCGGGCTATCCATTGGGTGTTACTGGTCCTGAAATGATGGATCATCTTGAAGCGCAAGCTAAACGTTTTGAAGCGGATATCCGTTTTGGTTACATAACAAAAGTTGATTTTAACGGTCCTATTCATAAATGTTGGACGGAAGACGGTAAAGAAATTCATGCTAAAACGGTGATTATTTCAACCGGAGCAAGTGCCAAGTATCTGGGTCTGGAAAATGAGCAAAAATACCTTGCTCTTGGAGGTGGTGTGTCTGCATGTGCAGTGTGTGACGGATTCTTCTACAGAGGACAAGAAACGGTGATCGTTGGTGCAGGTGATAGTGCCTGTGAAGAAGCTCATTACTTATCAAAACTTTGTTCAAAAGTGACTATGTTGGTAAGAAGAGATGAGTTTCGTGCCTCAAAGATTATGGCCGACCGAGTACAGAAAACTGAAAATATTGAAATCTTATACAACACGGAGGCAATTGACGTAATTGGTGATGACCATGTTGTAACAGGGGTGAAAGTAAGGAATAACGCAACCATGGAAGAAAAAGAGATTCCTTGCACAGGATTTTTCTTAGCCATCGGACATCATCCAAATACAGATATTTTTAGAGATTTCTTAGATCTTGATGAAACAGGGTACATAAAATATGCGCAACCCGGAACCACAAAGACCAATATACCTGGAGTATTTGTAGCAGGTGATGCCGCTGATAAAAATTACAGACAAGCAATTACTGCGGCAGGAACAGGCTGTATGGCGGCTCTTGATGCAGAAAGATACTTATCGGCATTAGAACATTAATCGTATTTTATTTAGTGGGAAGGGAGTTAAAAGCTCCCTTTTTTATTTTGCTGTTCTTTCGAGCATCGGTACAAATTTGAATGCACCATGTTCTTCCACTGCTCGCTCAGTTTCTGATGTTTTGGTGATTTTTTTCATAGTTTGCTCTACTCCCTCACCTACAGGAATAACCATGATCCCACCTATTTTTAATTGCTCGAACAGCGATTCCGGAATCTCGGGGGCACCGCAAGTAACAATGATCTTATCAAATGGAGCAAATGCAGGCATTCCTTTGTAGCCGTCACCAAAAATAATTCTTGGATTAAAATTGAAGTGATGTATAATGGTTTTAGCTTTTAGATAGAGCTCTTTTTGTCTTTCAATAGTGAAGACTTTCGCGCCCATTTGACAGAGGATACATGTCTGAAAACCTGAGCCTGTACCTATTTCCAATACCTTATCCCCTTTTTTTAGTGCTAAGAGTTGGGTTTGGTAGGCTACTGTAATCGGATGCGAAATCGTTTGACCTGCCCCTATCTGAAATGCGATGTTACTATATGCTTGTTCTGAAAATGCAAGATCAAGGAAAAAATGACGGGGTATTTTATCGAAGGCGTCAAAGATAGCCTCGTTAGTTAAACGGCTATCTGTTCTCAACTCAGCGATCAGCTGTTTGCGCATGCCCTTATGTTTAAACGTGTCTTGCATGGTGCAAATTTAAAGTTTTGAAGTGTATCTCTTTCGTTTAGTTAACAACAATAGACTGTGGAATAATCGTAACATTTTTAAGAGGACAGCTATAATAAGTGCACTTTCATTATATTTGGGAAGCAAATTTTAAATCTACATGGCTATTTCTAAAAAAGAACTTGATTTTAATAAAAATGAAGACCAAATGCGTCTTTCACTTTCATCCCTTCGTAAAGAATTGGATATTATAGCCGATGGCGGAGGAAAGAAAAGAATAGCAAAGCTTCACGAAAGCGGCAAACTAACCGCAAGAGAGCGCATTGATCTTTTATTGGATCCAAATACGGAGCGATTTGAAGTCGGTGCTTTGGCGGGTTACGGCATGTACAAAGAGCATGGTGGTTGTCCTGGTGGTGGTGTAGTTGTTGTAATTGGCTACGTTTCCGGAAAGCAGTGCATTGTTGTGGCAAACGACGCAACAGTTAAGGCGGGCGCTTGGTTTCCAATAACAGGAAAGAAGAATTTGCGAGCACAGGAAATCGCCATGGAAAACAAATTGCCGATCATTTATTTGGTGGATTCAGCAGGTGTTTATCTTCCAATGCAAGACGAGATTTTTCCGGACAAAGAACATTTTGGGCGAATTTTCAGAAATAATGCCGTAATGAGCTCAATGGGTATTGTACAGATTGCAGCAGTTATGGGAAGTTGTGTTGCTGGAGGTGCTTATTTGCCCATTATGTCAGATGAATCTTTGATCGTTGATAAAACGGGAACAATTTTCTTGGCTGGTTCATACCTGGTAAAAGCAGCCATTGGTGAAACAATCGACAATGAAACACTGGGTGGCGCAACTACACATACGGAAATATCAGGTGTTTGTGACTACAAAACAAAAGATGATCAGGATTGTCTTTCTACGATCAGAAAATTAATGGATAAGATCGGTATTCATGAAACAGCCGGCTTCGATAGAAAAGAGAGCGTGGCTCCTAAAATGGATCCAAAAACAGTTTATGGTATTATTCCCGCTGATCGATCGAAACCATACGACACAAAAGAATTACTGAAATGTATCGTTGATGATTCGGAATTTGTTGAATACAAGGAAGAGTACGGGAAATCAATCGTTTGTGCCTATGCACGTATTGACGGTTGGAGTGTAGGTATTGTTGCTAATCAGCGTGAGATTATAAAAACGGCAAAAGGTGAAATGCAGTTTGGTGGCGTGATCTATTCTGATTCTGCCGACAAAGCAGCACGCTTTATTATGAACTGTAATCAAAAGAATATTCCTTTGGTATTTCTGCAGGATGTTACCGGATTTATGGTTGGATCAAAATCTGAACATGGAGGAATAATAAAGGATGGTGCCAAACTGGTGAATGCTATGGCAAATTCAGTTGTTCCAAAATTCACGGTAGTTGTTGGTAATTCTTATGGCGCGGGGAATTACGCCATGTGCGGCAAGGCTTATGACCCACGACTGATTGTAGCTTGGCCATCAGCAGAGATCGCAGTAATGAGCGGGGCTTCGGCAGCTAAAGTATTACTACAAATAGAGGTAGCTTCCTTGAAATCACGAGGCGAAGAGATCACGGAAGAAAGAGAAAAAGAATTGTATGATACAATAAAAAACAGGTACGACGAACAAATTTCACCTTATTATGCTGGAAGTCGACTGTGGATTGACGCTATTATAGATCCGGCTAAGACAAGAGAAGTATTGTCGTTGGGGATCGGAATGGCTAACCATAAAAAAGCTGAAAAAAGTTACAACGTAGGGGTGATTCAAACATAAAAATGACAAACTATGCACTTAGAATGGCAAACAAAGTATTACACTGAACTAAGCACCAATGAATTTCACGACATCATTGCATTGCGTTTAAAAGCTTTTGTGGTGGAACAAAACTGTACTTATCTTGATCTTGATGGCAAGGATAAAAAATCTTATCATTTGATCTGCAGAGATGGTTTTGGAAATGTAATAGCAACGGCTCGAATTTTACCTCCAGGATTAGCCTATAACGAAGTGGCCATAGGTCGTGTAGTTATTGATGAATCTATTCGTGGAAAAGGTGTCGGTCATGAACTGATGAAAGAAGCGATGGCTTTTGCTAAGGATGAATTCGGACAAGTACCTATTCGTATCTCTGCTCAAAAACATTTAGAAAATTACTATAACAAACATCAATTTAAAAGTACCGGTAAGGAATATCTGGAAGATGATATCCCTCATGTCGAGATGCTTTATACACCTCAATAATCAATTATGAAAGCGAATTATATTTTAATTTCAGCAGTTGCACTTACAGGAATGTATTCGTGTAAGTCTTTGGATAACAACCCTGTAGTTAAGGAGAATTCAACTAAAGGTAAAACCACTATTGATCTAGCCTATTTAGATAAAAATGTAAGACCACAAGATGATTTTTTCCTTTTTTCGAATGGAACTTGGATTGCAAACAACCCGGTACCCCCATCTGAATCTCGTTGGGGAAGTTTTAATGAGTTAGATAAAAGCAATAAGGAAAAGTTGACTTCGATACTTGAATCTTGTAAAAAGAATGCAACAAATCCCGGGACAGACAATTTTATATTAGGGAATTATTACGCCTCTTTTTTGAATATGACAAAAAGGAATGAGTTAGGTATTCAGCCTATTCAATCCGACTTGGACAAAATAAAAGGGTTAAAATCAAAAAGTGACATCGTTACCATTGTTGCAGAACAGCATATTTTGGGTGTGAACATGTTGTTTAGCTTTGGTGTTGGACAGGATCTTAAAAATGTTAATGGGCACATCTCCTATTTGGGTCAATCGGGAATTGGGCTTCCAAATCGCGATTATTATTTCTCAGAAAACAAGAAAGAAATTCTACAGAAGTACACAGATCACATCAAAAAATGTTTTGTTCTTATTGGTCACTCTGCCGAAGATGCTGAGAAAATGGCAGCTAACGTTATCAGTTTCGAAACAAAGTTAGCCGATAAAATGATGGCACCTGCGGAATTGAGAATTCCTGAAAAAACGTACAACAAACACTACGTTTATGACGCAGTCAAAATGTTTGGGAAATTTGATTTCGAAACATACTTGAAAAAAATTGGAAGCAGCACCTTCGATACGTTGATTGTTGCACAACCAGAATTTATTACCCAAGTTTCTACCTTGTTGGCTGAACAACCCATGGAAGTTTGGAAAGATTATTTGACCTGGAAAGTTGTTAAACATTACAGTGGGAGTTTGAACGACGCATTAGTGAACGAAAATTTCAACTTTTACGGAAAAGTACTCAGCGGAAAATCTGAAATGAAGCCGGTAACTGAGAGGGCAATAGATGAAATTACAAATAAGGATTTTGGAGAACTTTTAGGAAAGAAATTCGTGGAGAAATACTACTCTGATCAAGCTCAAGCACGTGTCAATGAAATGGTTGATAATTTATTGATCGTGTTTAGAGAAAGAATCGAAGCGTTGGATTGGATGTCAACCCAGACTAAACAAGAAGCTCTGACCAAGTTAAATGCCATTGGAAGAAAGCTTGGTTTCCCAAGTAAATGGGAGGATTATTCTGCATTGAACTTCAAAAATGATGCATATGTTCAAAATAAAAAAGAAGAATACATGTTCTCTCATTATAAGAATTTAGGAGAGTTGAATAAACCTGTTGACAAAGAAAAATGGGGAATGCCGGCACACATGGTGAATGCTTATTACCATCCTCTTTTAAATGAGATCGCTTTCCCTGCAGGGATAATGCAGCCTCCGTTTTTTGATGAAAATGCAGAAGACGCCGTTAATTATGGTCGTATAGGAATGGTAATCGGTCATGAGTTTACGCACGGCTTTGACGATATGGGGTCTAAATTCGCTGCTGACGGATCATTCAACAATTGGTGGAGTGAAGAAGATCGTGTTGCATTTGAGAAGAAAACAATGGTGTTGGGCGAAACTTTCGCAGCTTTTTGCCCAATTGACGGACATTGTGTAAATCCGGAATTGACAATGGGAGAAAATATCGCAGACCTTGGGGGATTGACAATGGCTTTCTATGCATACAAAAGAACGACAGATTACAAATCTGGTAAAATGAAGGAAGGATTTACTCCTGCTCAGCGTTTTTTCATTGCTTACGCTCAACTTTGGAAAATCAATTATACGGAGGAGGAAATGAAGAATCGCATAGCTAATGATCCTCATTCTCCTGGAATGTATCGAGTTAATGGTCCTTTGAAAAATTGCCCCGAATTTTTTGAAGCTTTTGAGGTCAAGGAAGGGGACCCAATGCGTAATTCAAAAGAAAAAGTATCCAGAATCTGGTAAAGGTAACTTTTAGAAATAAATAAAAAAGGCTCCTAAGTGGAGCCTTTTTTATTTTTGGTAAGTTATTAATTTAAATGAACAAGAAGCTTTTTCTGCTTTATTGTTTTCACCTCCAATGATTTACTGTAATTCAGCAAGGCATTGATAACATTTTGAGATGGCCCGATTTTTAACTCCTGAGCAGGAGCGACTTTTTCTGAGTATTTCTTCAACATAGGCATTTTAAATATTTCATTTAAAACTACTAACGGAAGAAATTCTTGTTTAGTATTTATTTAAATAAAAGTTAATAAACTCCAAACCATCTACGTAAAAACCATTCCACGGCAATGAATAATAGAAGCAAGAAAAACAGCATTTTATAGTCGATCAAATTGTTAAAAGCGGCTTCTCTGTATGAAATAGAAGTAATGTCAGGTCTGTTTTTTATTGTGTCTGCTAATCCGGCTGTTTTTTCAACTCGGAAATAAGCTCCCCCACTCGACTTAGCCAACTGAAGCATCAAGCCCGAATTTGATACCGTATTCAAATTTTCTAGAGAAACATCTTCCACGATTATTACACCAGATTTAGTGTGCTTTTTTCCGTTAAAACTTGTTGAACATGTCCATTCATATTTTCCTGGATTCAATTTACCTAAAGATAATTGGTAACCGGAGCCACGAATGCCAAGAACGAAATTGACTCGTTTCCCTTGTTCATCTTTGATATTGAAATCTATCTTAGGGCTAGTAATTGGTTGTAATGCCTCGTTGTAAAAAGATGCATTAACAATTATTTCTTCATTTTTAGTAAAGCGTTTAGCAAGATTTACCCTTAGTGAAGACTGATCTCCCTTGACCGAAAGGAATTGTATCGATTTTTGAAAGAGCTCGTTGAACGATGCAAATGAACTCGTTCGTTGAAAATTATTTAAACGCCACCTCCAAACACCTTCTCCGTATAGAACACCGTATTTATTGTTTTTACGTTTATTGAAATACAAAACAACATCTTTTTTACTTATACTTCCAATACGTTGATTGAGTAAAACGTCGGCTCCAGCTGATACCGAAGCTTCACCAAATCTAACTTTGAGAGGCGGAAAATATGTTAGGTCGGTTTTTAATTGATCACTGATCTCAAATTGTTGAAAGCCATCTTTTAAGGTCACCTGAACATCATCTAATTGACTACTCGCACCTGTTCTTAACCCAACGTTTAGTCGATTTACAGTAGATGAATTGGTATTTGGCCCAAGAATATAGAAAATTGGTTTTCCAGATGATTCAAGGGTAGATTCAATAGCAGGATCGAAATTGATACCCGGTTCATGCCAAATAATCAGATCGGTTTTGGACAGATTTTTATCCCATGTTTTACTTAGTTCTGTTCTAACTTCATTGTTTTCATCTGCCTGCAATGCTTCGGCTAATGCGGCTACGTCAGGATGTGGAGCACCAGCCAATATAAGGATACGATTACGCGAATCTATTACCTCAATATAAAACGTACGCTGGTTGTTTTTGTAATTGAATTCATTCGCTACATCCTTAACTTTCACCGTATAGGCATGATAGCCAACGTAATCGGCTTTGAGTTGAAAATTCACTGTAACGAAATCCTGCAAACCATCTTTGTACTGAATGGCTTGACTCTGAATCAATTTCCCATCCCTGTAAATTTCTACCTGACCCGGAGATTTACCCATTTTAAAAGCTTCAACAGATACTTCAACTGGAAACAAATTGTTTAAAAAAGCGACTTCATTGGTAACTATGTTTTTGATCAACTGATCCTTTTTTTGTAGGGTATCTCCAACTCCGACACTAAATATTGGCGTGAAATTTAGTTTGTTAACAAAATAAGTAGGGTTCGTACTTGTATTATAATTTCCATCGGAAATAAAAATTAGTCCTCCTACATTGCGGTTGTAAAAATCTGTTTGGATCTTTTGAAAACCTCCTGCTAGATTACTTAAATCACTTTTAAAGGTGAAATCTTGACCGTAAACGGCTTTCTCACCTACCAGCATCGTTTTTATATCGTAAAACTCTCCAAGTTTGCTGTTCAGATCGCTTAAGATAGTTTGAATCCTGTTTTGGATTTGAGTACTATCTTTATAATTCTTCATCGAAGCAGAATCATCAACTATGGCTACTAATATTGGCTTTTCTACTCTGTATTCCACAGCTTCGAACAACAAACCAACTAATAATAAGCCAAGAAGAAATAAAGATCCAAATCGAAGCCCTTTAAAAATCCAATGCCAAAATCTTTTTAATTCTCCCAGCCATTTTTCCTTTCTATAAAGGTAATAGGCCGCAAAACCGCAGAAAACTGCCCAAGGCAATAACCAAAGTAACGATATATCTGATGTGAAATTCATTCGATTCCCCGAAATTAGCAAAGTTGTGAGAAAAACAGGGAGAATAACTCAAAGTTTTTACCGCTTGATTAGTTATTCATTTTATAACTCACCCCTATTCCAAGTACCGATTTAAATTGGGTTCTAGGGCCGGTGTTCCCATCGATGTCTCTTATGTCGATATCATCGTCATACAAAAGATTCCACTGTAATGAAGCTGAAAACCAATCGTTGATCTTAAAAATAAATAACGATTCTGCGTTGACATCAATATTTTGCGGATTATTTTGATAGTTACTGAACAGTTCAAGTTTTGATTTTAGTGAAACGTTTTTCATCAATTCTTTATTGAATTTTATCCTCATATACGCACCTATTTCTTCTCTAAACATTTCTCCTTTTTTAATTAAAACACCAATCCCATCATATTCAGCACCTTTTACACCAAATGCACCGCTATTTGCCAAACGTTGATCGTTAACGATTGTCAACTTTAGCGCGAGTGGCGAAAGAAAGATTGAAAGACTCTTTGTCGGTGAGTAGTCCAATCCTAATGCAAGATTCATGTATCCCGGAGCAAGAAATCCTGACGCACGTATTGAGTCAGCCGGATTATTGAATCCATCAAGCATCTGGGTCTTGAAATTTAATAAGACCGATGCATAAAGATTTTCTTTCAATTTGTACCCATAGGTAGAGGTCAGATCAATTTTGTCGTCTGTTTTTTGCAAAGGTTCCGTTGATCCCTTTGATACATACTTTATTCCACCAAGGGCCAAAGAAATTTCATTTTCCCATTTGTTTTTTTCGAAATTGTAATTAGCAAAGGAATTCACTGTTCCAAGCAATGAGATGTTATTTCTACCTCCGGCATTCCAATTAACAAAGGATGATTGGGAACCGTTCAAAGAATAAATGGATTCTAATTTCCATTTTTGAGCTTCATCGACTTTTGTAGTATCTTGTGAGAATCCATTTCGTGCACATATAGTTAGCACACACAACGCTAATATCTTAGTTTTCATAAACAGGTAGTTTGCCCTAATATAACAAAATGTTCAGACTTTCAATATAAATTTAAGTGAGTCATGGGTTTGGATTTGAAAAATATAATTTTTCATAAAACCGATTTACATAGTCTGGCTTATTCACTAAATAAATGAGTTTTTTCGTACATTCGTGAGCGAATTAAAAATTAGAACATGTTAAAAGAGGTATATATTATTTCTGCAGTAAGAACTCCGATTGGAGCATTCATGGGAAAACTTTCTACGGTACCTGTAACTGAACTTGGGTCAGTTGCAATTAAAGGTGCACTAGAGAAAGGAGGTGTAAAAGCTGAATGGGTGGATGAAGTATTCATGGGGAATGTCTTACAAGCAGGAGCTGGTCAGGCACCTGCACGTCAGGCGGCTCTTGGAGCAGGATTACATCAGAATGTTCCATGTACTACTGTAAATAAGGTGTGTGCATCAGGAATGAAAGCAATCTCACTTGGTGCTCAAACCATCCTGTCAGGTGACAACGAGTTGGTTATTGTAGGTGGAATGGAGAGCATGTCAAGAACTCCCCACTACTTAGATGGAAGAAATGGTATGAAGTTCGGAAACATCACAATGCTGGATGGAATTACTAAAGATGGACTTTTGGACGTGTACAATAATGTTCCAATGGGAAATTGTGCTGAGCTGTGTGCAAAAGAGCATAACATTAGTCGTGAGGACCAAGATGCATTTGCGATGGAATCGTACAGAAGGGCTGCTGAGGCGTGGAGTACAGGGAAATTCAATGATGAAGTTGTTCCTGTATCTGTAGCGCAACGCAAAGGTGATCCGATGGTCGTTGCTGAAGACGAAGAATACAAAAATGTTATTCTAGACAAAATACCAGGATTGCGTCCGGCGTTCGAGAAAGACGGTACCATTACAGCTGCCAATGCTTCTACATTGAATGACGGCGCTTCTGCGTTGATCCTTGCTTCAAAGGAAGCGGTAGAAAAATACGGACTTAAGCCAATGGCTAGAATTTTAAGTTATGCCGATGCGGCACAGGCGCCAGAGTGGTTTACGACAGCACCTGCAAAAGCGATTCCAATTGCACTTCAAAAAGCAAATCTTGTAAAAGATGATGTTGAATATTGGGAACTTAACGAAGCGTTTTCTGTTGTCGGTATTGCTAACACTAAATTACTTGGACTCGATCCTGCAAAAGTTGACGTAAATGGAGGTGCTGTGGCATTAGGTCACCCACTTGGAAATTCGGGTTCAAGAATCATTGTAACGTTATTGCATGTACTGAAACAAAACAATGCAAAGATTGGCGGTGCTGGAATCTGTAAT
>JBFHIN010000025.1:0-12795 GCA_041596415.1 Crocinitomicaceae bacterium
AAACTTGAAAAATGTAATCATATTATACTAGATCGCAACAATGATTTTTGGGTGACCTCAACCTTGAAAGGGTTGTATAAGATCTCGATGGAACCCTTCACCAAAATCCACATTCACCCCATTTATCATTCCTCCCTAATCAATACGATTTTCAGATCTAAACAAGGCGATGTTGTTATTGGAACAATGGACAATACGACGAGCATAGGCTCACTTCGTATCAAGGATAGAAAACTAGAAACCTTTCCTTTTAGTACATTTTCGGTAACAGAATACAACCAGAAACTGTACTTAGCGACTGAAAAAGGCATTAAAATCTACGATCCTCAGCAAATGAAATTTCTTGAAGGATCATTCCCTGAAATAAATGACGACAAAATCACTTTTCTCTATTTATGGGAAAAAACTTTGTATGTTGGTGTAGCCAATAAAGGGTTAAAACTATTCGACATTGTTACAGGTAAAGAGCAAAAAACAAATTTTGACAATGTCCTCTTTCCGTATATTTACACCGCTCAGATCGATTTCGGTAGAAAAAAGATCTATTTTGGTAGTAACAACGGACTCGTTGCATTAAATCTGCGTAATAAGAATTTTGAACGCGTGGAATTACCACCATCCATGGGTACTTATCTGGGCGTTTCAACCAAAGATGTTTATGGTACCATTTGGTTTACAGGAGAAAAAGCTTTATTTGGTATTCGTAAAAATGGCGATGAAACGATCATTGACAATCCAAAATACTTTTCTTCTACTTTATTCTACACGCTAAATCATGACAGCTTCGGGAACCTTATTGTTGGAACAAACAAAGGAATAAATATCCTCCAGATTAACGAATTCGGGGATGTACTCAACGCAGATTCGTACCAAGGAAAAACAGGATTTGACGGATATGAGACCAATATGCGGGCACAATTTCAGGATGACAAGAGTATTTTTGTAGGCACCGTTGAAGGACTTTATCTAATCAATACGTCGCTACTCCAAAACCTTCCGAAACCATTCCCTCCTGTAATTTCGTTTGAAAAAGGTAAAAATGACAATACTATTGTTTTTCATTTCTTAATTCATAACCCTAAGATCAAAAAAATTGAATACTCTTACCGCATTCCTGGGTATCTGGACAAATGGTCTAATTATTCAAGTTCAAATGAAGTTCTTCTTACCGACATTCCTAATGGCGATTATACATTCGAAGTAAAAGCTACTTACGATGGTGTACAAACGAGTGAAATAAGTAAACAGACCTTCACTATAAGTGTACCCTTTTGGAAATCGAAATGGTTCGTTTTTATTATGCTTCTATGCCTAGTGCTCATTAACCTTTATCTCATAAACAGAAACAGAACCTTTTCAACTGGAAACATTTTTAACACTCAAATTTCGGGAATCACTATTAAACTAACACCAAATATATTGTTGTTTGGGTTTATAAGTGATACGGCTATTCATTTTATCGGACCTATAATTAGCTCAGAAATTCACAATAATTTTGGATTAACCCTATTTTCTGGGTTTATACTGCTGGGTTTATATTTCATTTCCTTATCAACAAAAAACAACGACAAGCCTTTTACCTATAAACTACTTCTTATTGGAGGATTCGGTGTTGTCATGTTGCACAATTTACTGGATGTCTATACATCAAACCTAGAACCATTCTTCATTTTCGCAGTGATTTTAATTAATTCTCTTTCACCATTCATTTTTGAAAAAGTAAAATCGATCATTACCTATTCAATGATATTCATTTTACTGAATTCATTAATCATGCTGCAACTCGAAAACACCGTCTACAACAAGACCTTATTCTTGATTGTAGTAGTATTCTCAGCATTTCTAAGTGTTATTAGTACATATTTGAGACACGATGCCTTGGAAAAATTACTGTTCATTTCAGGAGTGATCAATAACGGGAATGTACCGGCTATTGCATTTAATTCAAAGGGCATTATGACCTATGTAAGTGAAAATATCTTAAGCACATTGGGTATTACCTCTGAAAAATTGATGGGTCTTCATATCTCGTACCTAAATAGTTTCATACCTGAAGAGGGGACCTATAAACGAGTTGACTTAACCAAAGAGTTTGAAGACAATAAAAAATACCTTGTTCCGATGATTGACCCTCAGGAAGAAATAAAATGGATGGAATGGTCATGCAAGGTATTTTCAGAAAATGTGAAGGTGATTTTGGGTCAGGATGTTACCGAACGTATGAAACTTGAAGGCAATTATGAGTTGCTGGTGCAAAACGCTGAAGACCTCATCTATCAGGTTGATGTAAATGGCTTTTTTACCTTTATTAACGACCGTTGTTATGAAAAATTGGGTTATGAACCCAAGGAACTTATCGGGAAGCACTGTTTAGATATGGTACCCGAAGGACATTTAAAAACCGTAAGTAATTTTTATAGAAAGCATTTTGAAAACAAACTTGAGAAATCCTACTTCGAAATTCCTATTGAAACCAAAGACGGTACGGTGATTTGGATTGGACAAAATACAACGACACTATTCAAACCCGGAAATAAGAAAATCGTGCTCGGTTTCTTATGTTTGGGAAGAGACATCACGTTAGAAAGGGAACAGCAAAGTATCATCAAACAACAAAAGGACGATATTACCGCAAGCATAAATTATGCTCAAAAAATACAGTTGAACATACTCCCTTCAAAAAATAATCTATTGAATTCATTTAAAGAATGTTGCATTCTTTATCGACCTAAAGACATTGTATCGGGGGATTTTTACTGGCACGAACGCATAGATGATATCAGTATTATTGCTTTAGCAGATTGTACTGGACATGGTGTTCCTGGTTCATTCGTGACTTTACTTGGAATAAATATATTGAACAATCTAGTGCTTGAAAAACACATTTTCAATCCAGGAATAATTCTCAACGAACTCGATAAACGACTAATTAATGTGCTTCCACGAGAATCAGGTGAAGATACCTTCAATGACGGGATGGAAATCAGTGTATTGGTATTCGATCATAAAAATCATGAATTAGTTTTTGCTTGTGCTGGCTCCAGATTCCTGATCTTCGATAATAACAGTTTCATCTTATATAAAGGCGATTCAAAACATGTTGGTGATCGTAGGCCGGAAAATTTCAAAGGATTCGTGACACACCATGTGAATATTTCTAAAAACGCAAGTATTTTCTTGTTTACCGATGGGTTTCAAGATCAATTCGGGGGCAACAGAAATAAAAAATACTCTTTCAGACGCATGCTTGAATTCTTTGAAGCCAATCAGCGACTACCTTTGAATGAGCAAGAATTGATGCTGGAAGAAGAATTCGATAAATGGAAAGCAAATTCAGATCAAACAGACGATGTAACTATATTGGCTCTCAGACATTTAATTAGCGAATAATTATTTTGTTTAATCTTTTGTTTTATTTGTTAAACATTTTTGTTTAACTTTGAATACAATTAATTAAACACAAAAGATGTCAACGCTAGAATTCAATGAAGCGATCATAAGTTTAGAGAGTCAGTTACACGCTTTCGCTTTTCGTTTTACACGTAACTCAGAAGATGCCAGTGATTTAACACAAGAAACTATTCTCAAAGCTTTATCCAACAGATCCTATTTTCAGCCGAAAACAAATCTTCGTGCATGGCTCTTTACGATCATGCGTAATATTTTCATAAATCAGTATAGAAGACAGCGCAAAAGAGCGACTATTTTTGAGCAGAATGAGGAGTTCAAAGGAACCAAAACCTCCATTCAAAGCAATGAATTTCCATATAATTTCTTGTTAGAGAAGGAAATAAAAAAAGAAATCACTAATTTGGAAGGGATGTATAGGGAGCCTTTTAATTTACATCTCGATGGATTTAAGTACCACGAAATTTCTGAAAAACTAGACATTCCGATAGGAACGGTGAAAAGCAGAATTTTTATAGCTCGAAAAAAGTTAATGGAGGCACTACCCGGATACAATTAAACACGATTCAATGAAAAAAAGAGCAACCATTATTGGGGCTGGAATATCTAGTTTATCCACAGCATGTTATTTAGCCAAAAAAGGTTATCGGGTGACAGTACTGGAAAAGAATAGTACCATTGGTGGACGCGCTCGACAATTCAAGGAAAAAGGATTTACTTTCGATATGGGACCGAGTTGGTATTGGATGCCTGAAGTATTTGAGAAATTCTACAACGATTTTGGATACACTACCAGTGATTTTTATAAATTACATCGACTTGACCCTTCTTATCAGGTGATCTGGGAAGATAAAACGGTGGATCCAATTCCTGCCGACCTAGAGCGCTTAAAGGAGCTCTTTGATCAATATGAACCAGGAAGCAGTGAGCAATTAACTGCGTTTTTAGCAGAAGCAAAATACAAGTACGAATTGGGTATGCAAGACCTTGTGTATAAGCCAGGGAATTCCATTATGGAATATGCAGATTTGCGCGTAATGAAAGGGATCTTCAAATTACATGTACTCTCTTCATTCGCCAGTTACATTCGGAAATATTTCAAAAACGATAAAATACTTTCTTTACTTGAATTTCCAGTCTTGTTTCTTGGTGCTACTCCTAAAAACACACCAGCTCTATACTCCTTGATGAACTACGCTGATATTGTGCTGGGAACTTGGTACCCGGAAAAGGGAATGTTCGGTATCATTGAAGCATTTGAACAAATAGCCAAGGAATTAGGCGTTGAAATTCATACCGGTGAAAAAGTAACTGGCATTAAATCCACCGACAAAAATGTCACTGAAGTGCAAACTACTAATCTTCAGATTACGACTGACATTCTAATATCAGGAGCTGACTATGCCTTCACAGATAAAACGCTTCTTGGGAAAAATGCCAATTATTCAGATAAATATTGGGACTCACGTTCCATGGCTCCTTCTTCGTTAATTTATTATTTGGGGATCGACAAAAAAATTCCGGGTTTACAACATCATAACCTTTTCTTCGATGCCCCTTTTGCTCAGCATGCGACGGAAATTTACGATCAACCATCCTGGCCAAAAAAACCTTTGTTCTATGCTTGTGTTCCCTCGAAAACAGATCACACTGTTGCGCCACAGGGAATGGAAAATGTTTTCATATTAATTCCTACTGCTCCCGATCTCTCTGAGGATAAAAACACACGAGAACATTACTTGGATATCGTTTTGAAACGTATGGAACAACATTGTGGAGAAGACATCAGATCACATATCGTTTTTCAAAAGTCTTATTGCGGAAAAGAATTCAAGGAAGATTACAACGCTTTTAAAGGAAATGCATATGGACTTGCAAATACTTTAAAACAAACCGGAATTTTGAAACCCAAGATAAGAAACAAGAAATTAAAAAATATGTTTTATACCGGTCAGCTGACTGTTCCCGGACCTGGAGTGCCACCGGCAATTATATCAGGGAAAATTGTAGCTGATGAAGTAGAAAAGAATTACCCAATTCACCAACCAACCTATAAATAACACTACCATGAAAAGAATTTTTGACGAACTTTCGCATGAAATGAGCATGCTGACTACACGAAGGTACAGCACGTCTTTTTCTTTAGGAATCTCCTTTTTATCTAAGGAATTACATCAGCCCATATACGCCATATACGGTTTTGTGCGTTTTGCGGATGAGATCGTTGACTCCTTTCATGACTTTAACAAATCAGAACTTTTGTCCGATTTTAAAAGGCAGACTTATTCAGCCATTCGCGATGAAATTTCATTGAACCCAATACTGAATAGTTTTCAATGGGCCGTCAATAAATATGAAATCCCATTGGATCTGATCGAAACATTTCTACATAGTATGGAAATGGATCTGACTACTAGCACACATGAAGAAAAAAGTTATTCTACCTATATACTCGGTTCCGCCGAAGTTGTAGGTCTTATGTGCTTGAAAGTATTCGTTAAGGGAGACGAAGAGGAATATATGCGGCTGAAACCTTTTGCTATGAAACTGGGTGCTGCTTTCCAAAAAATCAATTTCCTCAGAGATCTAAAAGATGATTACCAGGAACTTGGGCGCAGCTATTTTCCTGGTATTGACCTGACCAAGTTTGAAACAGAAGAAAAAAAGAAAATTGAAGCAGAGATCGAGGAGGATTTTAAATTAGGGCTCGAGGGCATCTTACAATTACCAAAAAGCGCACGCTTTGGAGTATATATGGCTTACGTCTATTATTTCAAACTTTTTGAGAAAATAAAGCAGACCGCACCTAAAAAAATCATGAATGAGCGAATAAGAATTTCCAACTCCAATAA
Source organism: Crocinitomicaceae bacterium (assembly GCA_041596415.1). GTDB lineage: Bacteria > Bacteroidota > Bacteroidia > Flavobacteriales_D > Crocinitomicaceae > M0103. Next base: position 6,261 of record JBFHIN010000025.1, read on the forward strand.
ATACCGCCTATTTTTGACTTCCTATTTAAAGCACAACATGAATTTAATATAGAAATAATGGGAGAAGATATCAAGGTGATTCTAGTTGACGAAAATGACGTAGAAGTAGGAACGATGGAAAAAATGGCTGTTCATGAAACAGGCCAATTACATCGCGCTGTTTCTGTTTTTATATTTAATTCAAACAAAGAAATGTTGCTCCAAAAAAGGGCGATAACAAAATACCACTCCAAAGGACTTTGGTCAAACACTTGCTGTTCACATCCCTTTCCAGGTGAAAGCACCAAGGACGCTGCAGAAAGACGATTGAGAGAAGAAATGGGAATTTCTGAAACTCTTGAAAAAGCGTTTGATTTTGTGTATCAAACACCGCTTGAAAATAATTTACAGGAATACGAATTCGATCATGTTTATATTGGTCGATCTGATACAGAACCCTTTATTAACCCAAACGAAGCTGACGATTATCGTTGGATATCGATTAGTGATCTGAAGCACTTTGTTGGTGCTGAACCCGATCAATTTACGGTTTGGTTCAAGATCATTGTAGAAAATCATTTAGATCAACTCATGAACGCTATTGACAATGAAAGTTTGTAGAAGAATTACTTTTAATGCGGCTCATCGCTTATTCGTGCCAGAGTGGTCTGACGAAAAAAATAATGATATTTTCGGAAAATGCAGCAATCCTAATTATCACGGACATAATTACATTTTAGAAACTTGTGTTGAAGGTGAGATCGATCCAATTACCGGATACGTGATGGACCTTAAGGTTCTTAAACATATTCTACAAGATGAGATCAGTGAGCGCTTCGATCACCGTAATTTAAATTTGGATTGCGTTGAATTTAAAAATCTTCAACCTTCCGCCGAAAACATAGCTGTAGTGATCTGGAACCTGATTCGGCCAAGAATTGACGAATCCTATAAATTAAGTGTAAGGCTTTGGGAAACAGAAAATAATATGGTGGAATTCGACGGAAAATGAATGCGATTTTTTGGCATAGAAGAGACTTGCGTATAAATGATAATTGTGGGTTGTATCATGCTTTCAAAAACGCAGAAAATGTCCTGCCAATTTTTATTTTCGACACTACTATTTTGTCCAAACTTAAAAGTGACGACCAGCGCGTAATCTTTATACATCAGGAAGTTAAAGCCCTTAGAGATAAGTACGCTCAGTCCGGTGTAAATTTTCACGTTTATATAGGCGACCCTCAAGATTTGATCCCAACTCTAGCAAAAAAATACAATTGCTCAGCTGTTTACACCAATCGCGACTATGAACCCGACGCTATAAAACGTGACAATAAGATCGAAAAATCACTCAAAAAAAAAGACATTAAATTTTTAACTTTTAAGGATCAAGTAATTCTCGAGCACGATCAAGTTCTCAAAAATGATGGTCTCCCCTACACTGTTTTCACACCCTATAAAAATAAATGGCTGGAAACTTTCAAAAAAACCGATGTCGATCCATATGCTAGCGAGCAAATCCTAAAAGAAAATTCCACTACTTTTCCAGAAATTGAACTCCCTTCATTGAAAAAGATTGGTTTCGATGACGAGCAGATCTTTCAAATTCCATCAAGAAAAATAGACAAGAAGCTCATTAAAAGCTACGATCAGACCAGAGATTTTCCGGCAATTGAAGGCACGTCACGACTCGGTGTTCACTTGCGTTTTGGTACCATTAGTATTAGAGAATTGACAAAAGTAGCACTGAAAGAAAATACCGTATTCCTGAGTGAACTTATTTGGCGAGAATTTTATCAAATGATCCTTTTTCATTACCCCCATACGGTGAACAAAGCATTCAAAACCAACTACGATTTTATCGTTTGGGAGAACAACGAATCGCAGTTTAAGGCGTGGTGCGAAGGAAAAACAGGTTATCCCATGGTAGATGCAGGAATGAGGCAGCTCAATGAGACGGGATACATGCATAACCGTGTAAGAATGGTAGTTGCTAGTTTTTTAAGTAAACACCTATTAATCGATTGGCGTTGGGGAGAAGCTTATTTTGCTGAAAAATTGCTCGATTATGAATGCGCAAGTAACATTGGAGGGTGGCAATGGGCCGCAGGTTGTGGATGCGATGCTGCTCCTTATTTCCGCGTTTTCAATCCGCAATTACAGCAACAGAAATTCGACAAAGACATGAAATACATCAGAACCTGGATCCCTGAATTTGACGAGTTGAATTATCCTCAACCCATTGTAGAACACAAGATGGCACGAATCAGGGCAATTGAAAGATATAAAAAAGCACTAAATGAATAATAAGGAATTACAAATAGGTGATAAATGTCCACAGTTCAAGCTTCCGAATCAATATGGAGAGATCGTCGATAGTAGTGCGTTCATTGGAAAAAAGATTTCCGTCATTTTTTTCTACCCCAAAGATGAAACACCCGGCTGTACCAAAGAAGCATGTTCGTTCAGAGATAGAAATGCAGATTTTCAAGCGTTGGGTTGCGAAGTAATCGGAATTTCGTCAGATTCAGTAGCCTCTCATCGGAAATTTTCAGTAAAACACGAGTTGAATTATTCGATTTTAGCCGACACAAAAAAGCAGGTAAGAAAAGCATTTGGGGTTCCTGCAAATCTCTTTGGACTTATCCCCGGTCGCGTTACTTACATCGTAGATAAAAATGGAATCATTCAAGGTATCTACAACTCACAAACAGATCCGTTTGGACACACGGAACACGCTTATCAAAAAGTACTTGAACTTACTGATAATGCTCCTACTGATTAAACATTCTCTCGATCATCTCTTTGCGGTAAGCGAAAATTTGCTCAAGTTGTCTGCGCACCAACAAACGATGCACCAAACGACCTAAAATACCAAATGGCATCACATAGCTAACACGATCAGTCATCAGCACTCCTTGATCCGTATGCTGAAAATGATGCTCATGATGCCAAATCTTATATGGCCCAAGACGTTGTTCATCAACGAAAAATTGCTTTTCGCTGATATGCGTGATTTCAGTCACCCAACGCATAGGTAAATTAAAAAGCGGACGAATTCGATAATAGATGATGAGTCCCGGATATACCTGCTTGGCAGGATCATTCAGTATTTCAAAACCCATCTTTTTAGGAGTAATCTTCTCCAAGTTTTTAGGATCAGTGAAAAACTCCCAACAAACGTCGATGTCTTGCTTAATTAACTGAGTATGCTCTAATTGATACATTTTCACTTTTACAATAATAACACGTAATTTAAGGGAATGTTCGCAAATCAAATCAATTAAGTAAATTAAAAGATACTATTCATGACAAAATGGATCGTTGACGTAGAAAAGAGTTTGGTCAACTTTGAGGTGGCTCATCTTTTCATGGCCAAAGTCCATGGACGAATCACGGAGTTTAACGGGAGTCTGAGCTTGGAAAACCAACACTTAGAAACCGGGGAATTTTATTTTGAAGCCGCTATGCATACAATTTCGACAGGTATGAAAGAAAGGGACAAACAGCTGACCTCTCCGGCATTTTTCAACGTCGATGCTTATCCCAAAATGTTCTTCCAAAGTGATAAAATCCACAGGATCAAAGAAAATTCCTGGGAGATTAGCGGAGATCTTACCATTCGTGATCAGACGCGAAAATTAACATTTGTGGGAACATCTCAATGGACCGAAGATCAAGGACAGGAACCTAATCAATTGTTTCTTCATATAAAGGGGATAATTAAAAGAAGCGAATTTAATCTGATGTGGAAATCACCTTTTAAATCATTGAATTTACTTGTTAAAGATGAGATCCAACTTGATTTGAAATTGTGGTATTCAAGGCTTTAACTTTCATTTCCGCTATTTTTTACTTGACGTAATCTTGTTTATGCACAAGCATGTATTGATCATTGTCGAGTTTCGTATACCCCTGATCATAACAAAAGAAATAGGAAGTCCCTTTTTGGGTTTTGTAAGTGTTGGTGTAATAATGAAAATTGAACCCTTCTTCCGACAAGGTTATGCCGTCAATTGTCTTTTTACCATTTGGATTCAAATTGGCCAAAATACGTCTGTTTTTCCTAAGAATGTTATTGATTCTTCGCACATAGGCATTCGTACTTTCATTGAGGCGATTATTGAACGTATTACGGCAATAATCAGAACAAAACTTTTGGTCTTTTCGCCCATTTAATTTTTGTTGACACTCGCTGCAAAGCCTTTCTTTCATAGCTTGAATTCTAGTAATAATAGCTTAACAATGTTAACAATATTTAACAGCAAAATCAACAAATTCAGGGCATTTCTTTGACACCTTTGTAAGACAGTCAATTTTAGCAATGGAGGAAAACAATAACCAGCCGGTGAGTCCGGCCGAAGCACTTCGTATCTTAAGTGAAAAGATTAAACTTGAGCAAGTAATCATTACGAAACTTCGCGAAGAAGTTGGAAAAGTAATTGTTGGGCAAACGTACATGCTTGACCGTTTATTGATCGCCTTATTGGCTGATGGACATGTGCTTTTGGAGGGCGTTCCGGGACTTGCAAAAACTTTGGCGATAAAGACACTTTCCGATGCAGTTTCTGTGGATTTCAGTCGAATTCAGTTTACACCGGACCTCTTACCTGCTGACGTGACCGGAACATTGATCTATAATCAAAAAAGTGAGCAATTCTTAGTTCGCAAAGGTCCAATTTTTTCGAACTTCATTCTTGCCGACGAGATCAATCGTGCCCCGGCAAAAGTGCAAAGTGCCTTGCTAGAGGCAATGCAAGAACGTCAAATCACTATTGGAGAAACTACTTTTGATCTTCCCAAACCGTTTCTTGTTTTGGCCACTCAAAATCCAATCGAGCAAGAAGGTACATATCCTCTTCCGGAAGCACAGGTTGACCGTTTTATGTTGAAAGTATACCTAGGTTACCCTACAAAAGAAGAGGAAAAACAGATCATTAGAACAAATGTTCAGACCGGAGGATTGCCTAAATGTGATAAAGTTATCTCTCCAGAAGATATATTACGTTTCCGTTCTTTGGTTCGTGAGATCTACTTGGATGAAAAAATAGAGCAATACATTGTCGATATTGTTTATGCCACTCGCACCCCGAATGCATATGGACTCGGGTATCTGGAGCCTATGATCGGATTTGGTTGTTCACCCCGAGCTTCAATCAATTTAGCCCTGGCAGGAAAAGCCTATGCATTTTTACAAGGAAGAGCCTTTGTTATTCCGGAAGACATTCGTGCTGTAGCTCCCGACGTGATGCGTCATAGAATTGGACTGACATACGAAGCTGAAGCCGAAGATATTTCTGCGAGCGAAGTCATTGAAAAAATCATTAACAAAGTTGAAGTCCCTTAATTGAAAACGTGGAAACCAAAGAACTCATAAAAAAGATTCGTCGCCTGGAAATTAAAACCAAAGGCCTGACAAAACACATCTTTTCAGGTGAGTACCACTCTGCCTTTAAGGGACGTGGAATGGCTTTCAGCGAAGTTAGAGATTATCATTTTGGTGATGAAGTGCGAACCATTGATTGGAACGTAACTGCACGTTACAATACACCATATGTTAAGGTTTTCGAAGAAGAACGTGAACTTACTGTCATGCTTATCATTGATGTTTCTGGCTCTGAAGAATTTGGGACAAGTGCAAAAACTAAAAAGGATGTAGCTTTGGAAATCGCTGCTATCCTTGCCTTCTCTGCAATTGCCAACAATGATAAAGTAGGCGCAATATTCGTTTCCGATCAAATGGAACGCTACATTGCCCCGGACAAAGGAAGAAAGCATGCGCTTATAATTCTTCGTGAAATGATCGAATTTCAACCAAAAAGCAAAGGCACAGACCTAAATCAAGGGTTGAAATTTCTACGAAACACACAGAAGAAAAGAACAATTTCTTTTGTTATTAGCGACTTCAAGGATGAAAATGACTATATGGAAGGCATGCGTTTAACACGCAAAAGACACGACACAGTAGCCATAAGGATTTCCGATCCTGCTGAAAGCGAATTCCCCGATATGGGTATCGTACAGCTTTTTAACGCTGAAACAAACGAAACGACTTGGGTCAATTCATCATCTTCCTCGTTCAAGGAAAAAATGAAGGAAAGTTTCGAACAACACGAAGCTGCACTGGAAAAAGAAATGAAAAAGGCCGGAATTGATTTTGTGAACTGTTTTACCAATGACGATATTATTAAACCACTGATAGCGCTATTCCATCAACGCAAATGAAACGCTGCCTATTATATTGCCTGATGTTAGTATGTTCCAATTTTACCCTGGGACAAGAAAGCTCTGTTTCTATTTCGCAAAATTCAATTTATATTGGTGAAAAAGTATTGATAAGCTACAGTATAGCATATACTGGTAATAAAAAGCCTCTGTTTTCTTCTCAAACTAACTATTTACCGGCACGAACCAAAGCTTCTAATGGTGTTTTGAGTAAGAATAGCACGGAGAATATTGAAATTTTAACCCCCTTCAGAGATACCGTATACACATCCAAAGACAAAAATACTTGGGTAGGAATGTACGAGGTCACGGCTTGGGATTCCGGGAATTA
>JBFHIN010000026.1:0-12638 GCA_041596415.1 Crocinitomicaceae bacterium
CAATTGATCACTAAAACTTTCAGAAAAAAAGATCTTTCTCCTATTTTAAACGAGACTTTGGGTGCAGCAGTTATGTTGGCATTGGTTTGGTTTGGTGGATCCATGATCTTGGACAATACTAATGATAAAGCATTGACAGGGGAAGTGTTTATTACTTTTATCATCGTTTTCTCACAATTATTGCGACCAATTCAAGGGATTTCTTCTTCTATTGCCATTTTAAACAAAGCAAAAGCCTCTCAAGACAGAATCAACGAGATACTCAATACCGAAGAGAAAATATACGAGGTTGCTCATCCCATAAAATTACCCGATTTCCACGATGCCATTCGCTTTGAACATGTTTCATTTAAATATAAAGACGAATTTGTCCTTAAAAACATCCAATTGGAAATTCCTAAAGGAAAGACCATTGCACTTGTAGGCGAGTCAGGTTCTGGAAAATCAACTCTTGGTGATCTTGTGCTGCGCTTTTACGATGTAAGCTCAGGTGCCATTTACTTTGATGAAACGGCCATTACAGATTGTTCTTTGCAGGATTTAAGGGATCACATTGGGGTAGTTTCTCAGGAATCTATACTTTTCAACACCTCGATCAAGGAAAATATCGCCTTTGGAAAAAAGGATGCCACGGACGAAGAAATTGAGCGAGCTGCTAAAATTGCGCATGCACACGAATTCATCATGCAGACGGAAAATGGCTACGAAACAAATATTGGTGAGCGAGGAAATAAATTATCGGGAGGACAAAAACAACGCATTAATATTGCACGAGCAATTTTGAAAAACCCTAGTATTCTTGTGTTGGATGAAGCCACGTCAGCTTTGGATACCGAATCAGAAAAACTGGTTCAGGATGCTCTGGACCAATTGATGCAGAACCGAACTTCCATTGTTATTGCGCATCGATTAAGCACAATACGTAACGCCGATCAGATCATAGTGCTTTCAAAAGGAGAGATCATCGAAAGAGGAACACATGCTGAACTCATAGCCCTAGAGGGAACTTATTACAATTTGTGCTCTTTACAAGGAATCGCAGAGTAATAGTTAGTTAAAATCCAAATAATCTTCCGGATTCACGGCATTTTGGTTATACCACAACTCAAAATGTAAATGCGGACCTGATGAATTTTCTCCAGTTGTACCCACAATCGCAATAGGATCGTTCATTTGAACTTTGGTTCCAACTTGCTTTAAATTGGTTTTATTGTGTTTATAAACTGATAGATAACCATTTGCATGATCAAGAATTAAAATGTATCCGTCTTTTTGGGTATACCCTGAATAAATAACTGTACCGGATAAACATGCCAATACATTTCTATCTTTTGTTGTCACTATGTCTATCCCCGGATGATTCTGTCTGTCAAATTTCTGGCTAATTACTCCTTTCACCGGCAAAGCGAACGATTGAACTATCGACTTTTTCTTTTTAGTGTGCGTTCTTAAATTTTCCTTCACTTTTTCAGCCAATTGTTCTTCATTCTCCGTGGAATTTGGATCTACTTTACTCATATCGAAGCTTTGAACTTCAGGTGAATCTTTTGAAAGCGTATCTTTTACAGTATTTCCGGAAAGTATTGTGTGAATGCTGATAATATAGTTTTCTTGGCTTTGTACTTTTTTTCTCAAATCCTCCAATTCAACATATTGTTTTTCTAACTTTTTGCGTTCAATGGTTTTATCGTTTTTTGTAAAATATCCGGAAAATGGTCCTTTGATTACTAACAAAGAAAAAAGAACCCCAAAAATTAAAAGAAATAGGACTAACAACGAGATGATCTGAGTTCCTGTAGCTGTAAAACTCCAGGTTTCCTCAAAATTGGACGGATTGGAAGCCGCGTATTTCTTTGGCTGCTGCAATACCTTTAAAAAATGCCTAATTTTTCTCATTTGTGACAAAACTCATTATTTTTGATCTAACCTGCAACAATAGACCGACATTGTTCGTTAATAAACTATAAATCTCGAAGATTTTGGCTCGGAAATTGGAAACTTAAACAACGATAAAGTATTTTGTACGTCAACTAGTTAAATGAAAACCTTCTTTCACATAGTGCTCATTGTGTTTATTCCATTACTTGGGTATTCGCAGCTTGTTACCTCTCCAGGAGCGAGCCCAACTGCGCTTGTGCAAAATGTACTTTTAGGACCGGGTGTTACCGTTTCGAACATTTCTTACAATGGTAGTCCTGCTGCAATTTCACAATTTACAGCAACGGGCACCAATTTAGGGATTTCTCAAGGTATCGTCATGACAACGGGAACAACCGTAAATAATGGTGCTGGTCCACATGGACCTAATAATCAGTCTAATGCTGGGCTGGACAATGGTGTTGGCGGATCTGGTTTACTTTCTTCCATCATTGGTGGCGTTCAAACATTTAATGCAGCAATTTTGGAATTCGATTTTGTACCTTATTCGGATACTGTTCGATTTAAATATGTATTTGGATCGGAGGAATATCCGGAATTTGCGCCACCAAATAACTCAACGTACAACGATGTCTTTGGTTTTTTCATATCCGGACCTGGAATTGCAGGAGCCCAAAATATCGCACGACTACCCAACGGTTCTATCGTATCAATAAATAACGTTAACCAGATCACCAATTCGTCCTTTTATAATAATAATGGTGATGGATCTTCATCACCTCAAAACAGCAGTCCTTTTTACATTCAATACGATGGCTTCACAGATGTATTGGAGGCGGTTTCTAGAGTGCAATGCGGAAAGACTTACCATTTGATTCTAGCTATTGCAGATGTTGGTGACGGAATTTATGATTCAGGAATATTTTTAGAGGCAAACAGTTTATCTTCCAAAACTCCGGTTTCAATCACTCACACACTTTCTCAGCAGGCTTTTTCAGACCCCAACTTAATGGCTGAGGGTTGTGTATCAGCTACGGTTACTCTGGAGAGAGGTACCAATAATTTGTCAAGTCCACTCACCATTCCTATCAATGTTAGTGGTACTGCAACAATGGGAACTGACTATAGCAATATTCCAAATTCAATAACTTTCGCAGCTGGACAAACCACCACCTCATTTACCTTCAATGCTTTTAACGACGCAATTGTTGAAGGTCAGGAAACTTTAATACTATCTTTTCCTATCATGGATCCGTGTGGTAATATTACTCCTATTGTCATTAACCTAGGTATAGCAGATGTACAACCAACTGCTGTGACGGTTGCCGATCAAACCTTAACTTGTCCAGGAGACAATGTTACCCTTTCTGCCACAGTTACCGGTGGTGTACCACCTTTTACTTATTTATGGAATACCGGAGAAACAACTCAATCCATTCAGGTTTCACCAAGCAGCACAACAAGCTATAGCGTTGTGGTCACAGATAATTGTACCGGTCAATCGGCCAATGGCTCTGGAACTGTGAATGTGCCAATTTTCTCACCTTTAGTATTGAATGAAACGGCAGATATCAGCGAAATATGTCCATATATTCCGGCAACTTTGGAAGCAAATCCAAGTGGCGGCGCAGGTAACTATTCATACCAATGGTCAGTTTCTGGAGGTCAAAATTTAGGCACTGGTGCTACCCAAGTGGTAACCCCTAGTCAAACGACAACTTATTTGGTTACAGTAACGGACCAATGTGGCAACCAAAATAATGCAGATGTACTATATACTATTTTGAGCCCACCACTTGTATTAACTATGAGTCCAAATGTCGAAGTGTGTCCTGGGGATAGTGCGCTTATTTCTGTTCAAGCAAGCGGTGGATATGGACAATACTTTTATAATTGGCCGGCTTTAGGGAAAAACGTCCCGCAAGTGTGGGTTAAACCTTCACAAACAACAACCTACGAAGTGATTGTTTCAGATGAATGTCAGACTTTTGAAGTAAATGGCTTTACAACTGTATTTGTTATCAGTCCGACAGCAAATTTCGAGGTGGTTAGTCAAACACTTTTCGATGACTTACCTATCACCTTCAATAATACATCTCAAAATGCTTCTACTTATGAATGGACCTTTGGTGACGGAAATTTCTCTACAATGGTACATCCAAACAATACCTATACGGACCCTGGAAATTATATAGTAACCCTAATAGCTACGGATACAAAAGGATGTAAAGATACAATTCAAAAACCGATCGTAATTGAGGAAGCTTATTACATCTACGTACCAAACACCTTCACTCCAGACGGTAATCGTTACAATAATACCTTTAGTGCCAGTGTGGTTGGTGTTCGAAACTTAATCGTTCGAATTTTTAACCGATGGGGAGAAATCATCTTTGAATCAGACGATATGAATTTTGAATGGGACGGCACCTATTTAGGAGTTTTAGTTCAAGATGGCACTTATACGTGGCGTATAGATTATACAACCCGCTCAGGACGTGAAGACACTATTACGGGGCATATCAATCTTATAAAATAATCGTTCGCTATAAGGATTTCGTTCGTCCTCCATCAACAGGAACATTTATTCCATTGATGTAGGCAGCTGCCGGAGAAGCTAAAAATGCGATTGCTGCAGCAATTTCCTCAGCCTTTGCAATTCTTTTCATTGGGGTTTCGCTTGCCATTTCTTTAAAAACCTCATCCAACGTTTCCTTACTTTGATCCGCTTTAACTTGAGCAATGCTTCTTAATCTACTTGTATCAGTGGCTCCGGGAAGCACATTATTAACAGTAATGCCAAACTGACCCAATTCGTTGGCAAGCGTCTTACTCCAATTTGCAACAGCACCTCTTATAGTATTTGAGACACCTAGATTTGGAAGCGGCTGTTTTACAGAGGTGGAAATTACGTTGATAATTCTCCCGTATCCTTCATTAATCATCACCGGATAAGTGGCTTTTGCCAAAATATGATTACAGATCAAATGTTGATTGAACGCCAAAATAAATTCTTCCTCCGTAGCATCTTTAATGGCTCCACCTTTAGGACCCCCGGAATTATTAACCAGAATGTGAACCAAATTACCAGCGCTTATAAAATCATTTATAACCTTCTTCAGTTTCAATGGCTCAGAAAAATCAGCAACTAAATAACCATGATTTTGTTCTTTTATTTTTGGCAACTTTTCAAGCGTTTCTTTCAACTTTTGCTCGTTTCGAGCTAAAAGAATCACGTTTGCTCCTAATTGTGCAAGTTCATTAGCGGCAGCTAAACCTATACCTTGTGTACTGCCACAAACGAGTGCCGTTTTGTTCAAAAGACTTAAATCCATAGTTATTCTGTTTATTGTGTCAAAAATAGAAAAATAATTTTCATCGAATATTCATTGGTTAAACGATTAATGTAAGTTAATTCAGCGAAATGTTCATTTCGTTCAACGAAAGGTTTGAATGTTTTCAACCTCTACGTTACCTTTGTCGTTCATCAAATAAATTAAATGGAACTATTATGAGAAAAATGCTACGTGAAAAATCGTACGTTTTGTTCTTAACTATCTTAGGGCTCGTCACGAGCCTTGGGTCTTTTGGACAAACCGTACTAATTGATCCAACCCAAGGCGGTGGCTTTGAGTTAGGTTCTACATTCGCTGCCAATGGCTGGAGTGAATCCAATTCTGCAAACAACCCTTGGGTTGTAGGTACGGCTGTGAGTAATGCTCCTATCTCAGGCAACAGCGCTTACATTTCAAACAATGGCGGTGTAAGTAATGCATATACAACTACTACTAATGCACTGAATTACTTTTGGAGAGATGTAACTGTGCCAGCAGGAGAAAGTGTAATTAAATTAACCTTCAATTGGCAACAACAGGGAGAATCCACTTGGGATTTATTGCAGGTATTTACTGCACCAACCTCCATTACTCCAACAGGTACAACTACTTATCCAGGGAATGGCTTTACTAATGTTCCTGCAGGTATTACTGGTGCTACTTATGTTGGGAATGGTTCTATAATTGCAGGTGTACAAACATCAACTCTATTCCTTCCTGCATCGTTAGCAGGTACAACTTTCAGACTTATCTTTTCATGGAAAAACGATGGAGGCGGTGGAACGCAGCCACCGGCAGCAATTGACAACATTTCCTTAACTTCAAGAGTTCCTGGAAATTTCATTTCAATAGCTACTGGTAACTGGGTAACTCCTACAACTTGGGATGCTAACGACACACCTTCTCCTTTAGATAATGCTACAGTTTCTGTAGGAGATGTTGTTACTATTGCTACTACTGGGCAAGGAATTAACAACCTTGTTGTAAATGGAACGCTCCAATACGGCGCTACCCCTACTCAATTTGATGTAAATGGAAATTTAACCGTGAACGGAACAGGGATTTTTAATGTTTACAATGCAACAACAGGAAAAACATTAGTTGTTAAAGGTAACATAATCAACAATGGAAATATTGATATTTCAGTTGGAACGGGAACGGCTGGTAACTTAACAATGAACGGAAATACAGTTCAATCAGTTACAGGAACTGGAACATTCGGAGCATCTAACGTTATTCGAAATATCACATTCGGAAATACGAACCTTGCAACACCAAATATAATTTGGTCTATAAACAATGTTAAGGTAGCAAATAACCTTAACCTAACTGGAGCCCGCATTGATCTAGGATCGAATAAAATGACATTTGGAAATAATGCTGCTGGAGGTACTCTAACAGTGCCTGCAGGTACAGGATTCCTTCCTGGAGCTAAGTTTGTTCGTTGGTGGACAGCTACAGCTACAGGTTCTGCAATAACTGCCGGAGCTGTGCCAACCACCACAACAAGCCGATATCCTTTTATCAATGTTCAAGGTCAAAATCGTTCGATGTGGATAACACGTACGAATACAACAGGTGCTGTAGCAGGTGAAATGGGTGTAAGATACGTAGGTGCCACTACTTCAACTTCTGGACTGTCAGTTGTCGATGGAGCTTATACGGTAACTGATCGTTTCGATGGAAACTGGACAGTTTCCGACGAAGGTACTGCGGTATTCGCGAATACTTATTCTTTGGCTATTGCGGCAGAAACTGCATACACTTCAATAAATGGGAATAACCGTATTATGTATGCAGGAGCAGCTTTAACAGGAACTCATCAAAATGGTACTACCCTTCCATTAGGTCAACGTATCACTGTTCCGCATGCAGATCTACTCGCAGGTCCTTTATACCTTGGAATTGCTTCAGCCGACCTAACGCCTCCAACTCCAGGTGCGTTAACTCAATCAGTAGCTCCTCCAACATGTACTGGTGGAACTGACATCACAGCTGCAGGTTCGCCTGGAACAGATGTAATATGGTATTGGCAAACAAGCGCTACAGGTACGAGTACGACTACACCGTATGCAGGTGCATACACTGTTTTCTCTAATGGCACGTACTATTTAAGAGCTTTCAATACAGTAAACACACAATGGTCAGTGAACTCGTCGTCTATTGTGATTTCTAATTTCCCAACGGCATCTCCGCCACCTGTTCCTACTCCTGGAGTAAACCCGGCATGTGCACCAGGGACCACGTTAACAGCTGCTGCGGCACCTGTAAATGAAACTTACTACTGGCAAACAGTTTTAAACGGAACTTCTACAGCATCAAATGCTTCTACGCCTCTTAACATTACTACAACAGGCACCTATTATTTGTCTAGTTTTGATGCGTCTACGTCTTGTTGGTCAACTACTTCAAGTATTTTAGTTACTGTTGACACATATATACCTGCAGCACCAACTGTTGCTCAAAATGTGTTTAACATTTGTTCTGGTACTTTGTCTCAACCAATTAGTGCAACGACTCCTCCAAATTCAGGTACAAATACTGTTTCATTTGGAACAAATCTGATTTCCACAGGAACAGGAGCATCAACATTTAATGTTAGTGTACCTGCAATTCCTGCCGGAGCATCAATTACCTCTGCTCAACTTCAGTTGTTCAATGTAAATGCTATTAATGGTTCATGGAGAAGTGAGATACGTGTCGCGTTATCGGGTGCTTACACATTAGCTGCTACTCAAATTTCTACTTTAGGATCAGGAGGTTTGATTACCCCGGATCCAATAATAAACCTTGCTGGTTTTCCAACATCCGGAGGAAGTGTGAATCTTTTATTAACAGAAACTTTTGATGATCCTGGTAATGATGCTACATTCGGAGAAGCAAGGTTAGTCATAACTTGGTCGGCACCTGCCTCCACTATTGCTTGGTATGATGCCTCAACTGGAGGTACAAATATAGGAAGTGGTTCACCGTTTGAGTCTATTGGTACATCTGTATTAGCTTCTCCGGCAACAAATGGAAATTATTCATTCTACGCAGGATCAGCTTCAGGCGGATGTTCAAGTGCTACACGTACACTTGTAACAGTTGCCGTTTCTGACGTGAATGCTGTGTTAACTCCTGTTAATGTATCATGTAATGGTGGAAATAACGGTTCATTTACATTAGGAACTGTAAACTGTGGAAGTACACCTTTCGTTTATTCGGTTAATGGTGGTGCATTCGGAGCTATTCCAACCAACTTATTACCTGGTACATATTCAGTGGTTATTAGAGATGCTGCTATGTTGCTTAGCTCTGCTATTCCAGTTGTTATTACGCAACCAGGAGCTCCATCACCTATTGTGATGAACTCTGTTAACTATTTTACAGCAAATATCTCATGGACACCTTCAGGTGACGAAACATCTTGGAATGTTGAATACGGTCCATTTGGGTTTACACCTGGTACTGGAACTGTAATTCCTGTGACAGGAGGCGTTCCATCAGCAACATTAACAGGCTTGAATCCTAATACACAGTATACAGTATATGTAACTGTAACTTGTGGTCCTGGAACTACAACGCCTGCAACAGCAAACTTTACTACAAATGCTGGATTCTTTACGTATGACAACGACTGTGGTCCAGGGTTCTTTGATATTGCTGCAACTGGAACAAACATGGGATTGACAGACGATGGTGAAGGAAACATAACAATGCCTTTCAGCTTCAACTACCAAGGAACAACAATTTCTACGATCCGAGTTGGGAACAACGGAGGAATTATGTTAGGAGTTACTACTGGTGATGTTGGAGTTACTAATGGCACAGTGGCATCCGTTGTCGGCAATCAATTATTACCATTCTGGGATGATTTGGGGACTACAGGTTCTGGGGTAACTTATCAAGTAGTTGGTACAGCACCAAACAGACAATTAATAGTTCAATGGAATAGAAATCATTTTGGTTTCTCTACAGGAACTCCATTTGTATTCCAAGTTGTGATAGATGAGGCAACAAGTGAAATTTGGTACTTGTACAACAACGTTGTAACAGGAAGTGCAACATATAACTATGGTGCTTCAGCAACAATTGGAGCAGCAGGTAACACTGATATCCAGTTGTCTCAAAATAATGCAACGTACTTGCAAAACAATTCTTGTATTCACTTCTATAGTGCTCTATGTCCAAATCCAACAGGATTGGTTATAACGCCATACCAAGAAGAAGTGATTCTTGATTGGAATGCAGGAGCATATGCAGAAACGAGCTGGACAGTTATCTACGGTCCTACAGGATTTGATCCTGCAACTGGAGGTACAACTATCACAGTTTCGTCATCAGATGCAAACATTTTAGGACTTGATCAAAACACCACGTATGATGTTTACATCTACTCTGAATGTCAAGCAGACAACTTAACATCTTCTGGTTTGATGGGTACTTTCACTACATTACCTTGGTGTTCTAGACCTACAGGTGTAACTACTGCAACTGCAGTTGATTCATTGTTCACTACTTGGAACTGGGTTCAAACTGATCCTTCGTATCCTTCAACAGGGTTTAACTTACAGTACGGTCCTACAGGATTTGCATTGTACTCAGGAACTACTGTTAATGCAGACAACAACTTTACTGATACAACTTTCAATGCTGGATTCTTAGCAGGTGGAGTTTATCAAGTATATGTTCAGTCGGTTTGTGGTGTTGATACATCTAACTATGTTGGTCCATTTACTTTTGTTATGCCTTTAACTAATGACGATGTGTGTGGAGCCGAAGGACTTGCGGCTGATGGAACGGTTTATACGTTCAACAATGCCGGTGCAACAGTTCAAGTTGGTGAGCCTGCAATCGCTCCTAGTGCAACAGGTGCTTCAACCACAACAGGTTGGGCAAATTCAACGTTGAACAATACCACGTGGTTTACATTCGTTGCGCCTGCTTCAGGTCAAGTAAGAGTGAACAACACTGCCATCAACTATAATGGTCAGGCAGCAGTTTACAACGTAACTGATTGTTCAAACTTTGGAACATTTACATTTGTTGCCGGTAACGATGATGCTATCGGTGGTGGAAGTAGTGCACCAAACTTCACGATCTGTGGATTGACTCCGGGCAACACATATTATTTGATGCATGATGGATTCAGTGCGACTACTGGTAACTATAGTATCTCAATTTCACCAATTGTATTGAATGCCGGTACGTTGACAAGTGTTATTGATGCATGTGCTAACGCAACTGTTGATTTAACGACTGGAATTACAGGACAACAAACAGGTGGTGTTTGGACTTCAGCATTAGCTTCTACAGCACCAGGATTGACTGGAAGCATGTTCAACACTTCAGGTTATTCTTACCAAACATTCCGTTTCGAGTACAGAGTTTCTGACGGTTGTGCTTTTGATACAACAAATGCATTTGTGAAAATTTGGGCGCCTTCTTCAGCAGGTAACGACGGTAACATTACCGTATGTCGTAACCAACCAGTAGATCTGTTATCAGGTTTATCTGGTAATGTTGACTTAGGTGGAACTTGGTACAACCCATCTAACGTAGCAATCGCTTCTTCTCAAATTACATCTAGCAACATTGCGGGTATGTTCAATTACTCTTACATTACAGGAAATGGTGTTTGTCCTAACGACACATCTATTGTACTTGTAACTGTAAACGGTTCTTGTAACTACTTGGATATTGAAGAAATGTATTTTGGTGAAATGACAATGTTGCCAAACCCTACGAATGGTAAATTGTACATTACAAATACCGGATCAACTGAAGTATTCAATTACACAGTAACTGACATTGATGGAAGAGTAATAGAGACTAAGTCTAATGCTATCAATGGTACAGCAACAACTGAAATTGATCTTACTGGAAAAGTAACTGGCATGTATATGATCAAAGTATACAACGACAGTGCTGAAAAAGTATTCCGTGTAATACTACAATAAGCGAATAATATATTCAGGAAAGGGAGGCCAAAAGCCTCCCTTTTTTAATTCCGTAGAAATATTTTTAAGGAATAGATTTATATCTTTATCAAAAAAACAACCATGAGAACTCCTTTCAACCTTCAGCAATGGATCGACGATAATCGTGATTTATTGAAACCACCGGTAGGCAATAAAAACTTATACAAAGAATCAGGAGACTTTATTGTTATGATCGTTGGAGGTCCCAACGCACGAAAGGATTATCACTATAACGAAAGTGACGAGTTGTTTTATCAATTGGAAGGAGATATTACCGTTCGAATACAGGAAGGGGGAGAACGAAAAGATATCCAGATCAAAGAAGGCGAAATGTTCTTATTGCCCGGAAATATTCCTCATTCACCGATGCGCGGACCTAATACAGTTGGTTTAGTTATTGAAAAAGTAAGAAAAGGGACCGATTTGATGGATGGTTTAATGTGGTTCTGTGATAACTGTAACAATAAACTCCACGAATATAAATTTCCCTTGAATAACATTGAAGACGATTTCTTACCACGCTTCAAAGAGTTTTACACTTCACAGGAACTAAGAACCTGTAAAAATTGCAGTTCCGTGATGGAAGCGGATGAGCGCTTTATTTAGGTTGATTTGCTCAAAATGTGAAGAATCTAGAAAATTGATAGTTTTTTAGATCTTAAAAAATCGATTCTAAAAGTTATAAATTTAGCGCATGTACAAACCCAACTAGATGAAGATAAATCTGCTGCTCCTTTTATGTTTAACATTAGTTTTCCAATCTTGTAAAAAGGAAAACCCAATAACTAAAAGCTCACCTAATTATAAAGTCAAAAAAATGACTTTTTCACAATTATTGGCGCCATGGATGGGTGATGATGAATATTTCTTCGAGTATGACGCCCAAGGCTTGATATTAAAAGAAGAGAAATTTAATCAAGGGAATTTAATATCAACTATTTCATATAACTGGAGTGAAAGTGAGGTCGTAATTACCAAAGTTTTTGCTGATGGTTCTTCTTATAGTATGGTAGGTCAAAGAATAACATCTTCTGATGTTATTAAATTTGGATCAGTTGGTTATGTAAAATCCATGCAATATATAAATGGCAATACAGGTAAATTTTATTACCGTAGTTACGACAATACACTGCAATCAAGTTGTGTTATTTATAGCAATCAACCTAATCTCAACCAAGAAATGAAACATTACAATTGGACAGGTTGGAATTATACAGAGTTCCACCCTTTTAACGGTTGTATGATGGGAGACAATTGTAGTAATAGTTCTCCAAATTGGAGTTTTACACAAATCGAAGGTTCTTGGTCAAAAACAGAATATTATCCTAATAAATATGAAACTAGAAATTTTGGGATGAAATTCCTACCTGTAGGCCCACAAGATGGTTACGGAATAACTCAAATGGGTTCTATTAATTTAATGTCGAAAATTACTCAATTCGGAAGTCTAGACCAAAATGAC
>JBFHIN010000027.1:0-12233 GCA_041596415.1 Crocinitomicaceae bacterium
GACAAATCTTTGGCTGAGTTCATGATCGATGTAGCATTATTAACAGACGCGGATAGTGAAAAGACGGATGAAAAGAATCATGTTACGTTGATGACTATTCACTCTAGTAAAGGACTTGAATTCCCCTATGTTTACATAGTTGGACTTGAAGAAAACCTATTTCCTTCTCAGATGGCATTAAACTCACGTACTGAATTAGAAGAAGAACGTAGACTTTTCTATGTAGCTCTGACACGAGCTATGGAACATTGTACATTTTCCTATGCAACTTCTCGCTACAACTGGGGAAATCTGGTTCATTCCGAACCTAGCCGATTTATCGATGAGATCGACTCACAGTATCTGGATTTTGAGACGCCACAACGTGGAGCAGGAAAGTCGCTAATGTCAAAATCTTTTTCTTCAGACCGACCCTTCACAGGTGGACTAAACAGACCTTTGGGAGGCTCACAAAGTTCTTTCAAGGCCGTACAGAAAACAAGTACAACCGTTAGTAAAAGTGGAGCTGAATTAGATCTGAAGGTAGGATACAATGTAATGCATGATCGTTTTGGAAAAGGAAAAGTTACCAAATTAGAAGGTATGGGTGCGGATAAAAAAGCGACCATATTTTTTCCTCATCATGGTGCAAAGACCGTACTGCTTAGATTTGCCAATCTTTCGATTCTGGAAGATTAACAATTACAATTAGAACGGATACCCTATACCAAAGTGAAAATTTGGAATGTATAACTTAGGAACAATCTTAGTGTAAGTATCCCCAAACTTTTGTTTTGCTTCGGCCACAAACTTATCTTTTGTGTTTTGGAAGATCCATTTCTCACCTTGTGGTAGTGCAGGATTCGTTATTGGCAATCCAACATCCAATCGAATGATAAAGAAATCCAAATCCATTCGAAGCCCCGCTCCGGCAGATAGTGCAATTTCTCGATACCAATTATTAGATATCTGACTTCCAACTCTATTTAAGTCATAGTTTAATGTCCAAACATTACCCGCATCTACAAAAACTGCCGCTTTAAGTACTGGACCAAGTGCAAATCTAAATTCTGCTGATCCACCAATTCTTAAATCACCAATTTGAGTTGCAGTACGGTTGGTATCTAAGTAATATTTATAACTACCCGGACCTAATGCACGCGCCCTCCACCCTCTGTTATCATTGGCTCCCCCGGCAAAGAAACTGTAATCATACGGTAGTGAAGTAATCGTGTTTCCATAAGGTTGTCCTCCCCCGAATTGGAGACGCATATGCAAACTTTTATTTTTTCCTGCTGGATTAGAAGCGATAACTTCGTTATCGATCTTCACAAATTGAGAATATCCCACCCCAAAAATGGCCTTTTGACCGGTACTGATCGTATCCTGAAATTTTCTAAACATGGACAAAGTATTTCCAGCCGGGTCAAAAGTTGAATTCATATACAACATAAAATTCGACTTCTTATTATCCCTATCCTTGTTATTGTATTCGAACGTCAATTTCCAATCTTGCCAGATGAACTGATTACTATATGCATTCCTTAAAAAGAGGTCATTCAACAGATCCAGTTTATTCTGAAAATCGGGCCTTGTATCTATATTCACAAATTTAACGATAGACGCGAACGGTAAACCTGCTTGAAAAATTTGCGTTTTCGACACATAAAATCGCCAAATATAGTTTAACTGAAAAACGTGTCTTTCAAAATCCGATCTCAACTGATAGTTATAAGCTGTTGAGATTACAGTTCTGGGTCTCTGCCTTTTCGACAATGCTGTAACTTTCGATGGGAATAAGCCGGGTAGGTCAAACTTTAAACTCGGACCTATTTCAAAGGTGTTAAAGCTTCTCCCTGCTTTTTTGATTTTATCCCCACTCAAAGTTTGATCAAAAATAGGTGGTTGAGATTCAAAACCTCCGCTGATTGAAAAGACCATTTTTTCAGCACCTCTAAATAAATTCTTGTTGGAATAATTGATCGAAGTGGCAACACCAAGAAATCCATTTGAGTTTGTTGCTCGAGGTTCAAAACCTATACTTTGCTTCTTCGCCGGTACGAGATAATAATGAACATCTATGAGATTAGTTCCTGGAATCTCTGTGATCACTGGTTTGATCTGTTGAAAAAGTCCTAATTGAAGTAGTCGTGAATATGTTCTTTCCAAATAATATTCTTTGTAATAATTATCCTTTTCTAAATAATTTTGAAGTTCAATCACTGCCGGATCTATACCTAATTCGCCATTATACATGAATGTCGCAATCCTTTTTGGATCCAATTCATCTGATTTACGTTTGGTAATCTGGGCATAATAAAAAGTATCGATGGTTCGGAGCACCTGTTGATCTAGTAGTGTCAAGCCCATTTCTTCAACAGTATTTTTGAAATTTCCATCAAAATCCATTGTATCAGCAATGTGGAAATAAACGTCTCGAACGAAAGTAATTTTATGCGCTTGAGGAACTAGAGAATCTTTAAACTGTTCTGAACGAATCATTCTTGGAGAAAAAATAACCCCCAACTTTACACGAAGCGATTCTTGTGTCGTATCAGCCTCATAAAGGATGTGTTGGCTACTGAAGCCATACAAGGCATTATCTCGCATGTATTTAGCAACGCGAGATCGATAATCATCTAAATAATCTCTGTCAAAGGGTAGTCCAATCAATGAAGCATTTTCTTCCTTTTTCACAAAGGATTCATACGTCTGACGAACAGTCACATTTTCAGTTTTTATATACACTGAATCAATTATATACTGCGGACCTGTCGTTAAATCGTACGTCACAATAGCTTTTCTGTTTTTCCTATATCTTACTGAACCAGAAACGTTTCCATTGTAATACCCTTTGTTCCTTAAAAATATATTGAGTTGTTCTAATGATTTATTGAAAGGAATACTGTCGAAAACTACAGGCTTTTCACCTATCTTATACTTAAACCATTCTCTGAAAAACAACCTTGGATTCGCCGTATCTTTTAGCGGAATAATTTTATGTGTATAAAACTCATTACCTTTCTCTCGTGCTTTTTCAATACGTCGCTGATTAATACTTTTTTGTCGTTTTAATTTACGCTTGTTGATCCTTTTTATCTTCAGATTTTTTTCGAATCTTTTTTTTGCAACTGCTGTCGAATCAATGCGGTTATAAGCCCACAATTTCATTTTCAGGCCGAGAGTCTTAAAATTAGGTTTTTGCCTGATAATTTCAGCAACCTCATATTCATCCAGCTTACCCCCATTAACGTTGATCACATTTTTCTTTAACAAATACTTGCCTTGCGGGACGTACTTCGTTTGTTTGCACGCTGTCATGAACAAAAGTGCAATTAAAAGAATATGCGTAAGTTTGAGTGCTGATTTCATACAATATTGACAAAAATAAATAAAAAGGCTTAGTGTCGGTACTTTCAAAAAATAAGATTAAATGGATTCGTTCCTTGCAACAGAAAAAGTTTAGGGATGAGCACAAAGTATTTCTTGTTGAAGGAGAAAAAATGGTGTTGGAGGCATTACAAAAATACCCTGAAAGCATTGTTGAATTCTATTTCACTGAGGATTTAACTCCAAAAGAAAGCGAAAAAGGATTGCAGATCAATGATAAAGAATTGAAGCAAATTTCGTCATTGACTACACCCAACAAAGCCCTGGCAATCATTAGTCTAAAATATCAGATTTTAGCACCAGCTCAACGTGATTTCATCTTGGCAATTGACAGCGTTCAAGATCCGGGAAATTTAGGGACCATTATTCGTACTGCGGATTGGTTCGGAATCAAGACGCTCATCTGCTCAAAAACGACAGTAGATTGCTTTAATCCCAAAGTGGTGCAGGCTACTATGGGAAGTATCTTTCGTGTAAATATCCAGTATGAAGATTTAGCGAGTTATTTAAAAAGCACAAATCTTCCTGTTTATGGCGCTCTCCTCGACGGCGAAAATGTTTACCAAAAACAGACTTTCAATGAAGGTGTTATTCTAATGGGTAACGAAGGAAAAGGAATTTCTCAAGAATTACTTCCGATGATCACCCACCCTATCACTATTCCAAGATTTGGAGAGGCAGAATCGCTTAATGTATCCGTTGCAACAAGTATTTTGCTATCTGAAATTCGTCGTAGACAGATACCATGACCACTATTTTGCGTTAGTAATTTTCATACCAAGCGAAGTGTTCTTTTACAATTGAATCTAAGTTTTTGTTTAAATATTCTAAAAATGCTGAAGCTACCAAAGAGTGCTTTTTCCCCACAAGCCATATCAAATTCCAATTAGTGACAATTGGCAGGCCTTTCATTTCAATGATGCGAAGTTCATTATTCAACAATTCATTCTTAATTCCAATTAAGGGCATAAGTGAATACCCCATTCCGGCAAGCACTGACTGCTTAACAGCCTCATTTGATGTTAATTCGAATCTTCTTGTGACATTTATTTCGCTCTCCTTCAAATACTGATTCATGATCTGACGTGTTCCAGATCCACTTTCTCTAAATATGAAAGGCAAATTTTCCAACTCAATTTTCTTCTTTTTTGACAAACTTCTATCGTTTCTGCCTATCAAATAAAGTTTATTCTTCAAGATATCCAATTTTTCAACATTCAATGACGGCGGAATAATGGATACCAAAGAGAAATCTACCTCATTATTTTCGAGACTTCCTATCACGGACGATTTATTAGTAACATCCATTTCAAGATCAACACCCGGATTTTCACGAAGAAAATCTGCCAAAAGATAAGGCATTACATATTTCCCTGTTGATACAACCGTAATTTTCAACCTTCCTACGAGCTGTCCTTTATATGCCAACGTTTTGTTGTTTATCGCATTCACTTGATCAATGATCTCTTCTGCCGCTGTGGCAATTTCTAAACCAAAGTCAGTGATGTATAGTTTACGACCAACGATCTCCGTTAAAGGAATTTTAAATTGATCTTGAAAATTTTTTAATTGAATGGATACAGCTGGTTGAGTTAAATTCAGCTCCTCAGCTGCCTTCGTAATACTCTTAGTCTTAGTTATCTTAAGGAAGATTTGCAACTGATTTAAAGTGTAGTTCATAATTTATTTTAATACTAAACATAACAAATATAAATATAAATTATTGAATTGAAATACCGAACTTTGTCGAAATTTTACAAACATGTCTGAATTTAAACAAATTGTTCAAAAAATGAGTGGCTTTAATTTGATCGATGGCCATTTCGAGCTTGAAGAGGCTAAAGAATTAACGAGCGCATTTATCGATAAGAAAATCAATTTTCACGAATTAAAGAACTTTAGTCATCGAGTTCGTTTCGGTAAAGATGACGAAAATTCGATAAATAAAATCGAAGAACTTAAAAAAACCAAGGAACATATCATCAAGCACCTCAATCAAACTGAAAATCCGGAGCAAAAACTTAGGATTAATGCTATTATGACTATTGAATATATTGCTGAATAAGGTTGATTGATAGAGTCTTTTTAAATGATGAAGCACAACGCCATAATTACAGAAAATATTCAACTTGCGATTGACGAGTTATTAAATAATAATGTTATTGGTTTACCCACCGAAACAGTTTATGGACTTGCCGCAAATGCATTTTCCCACTCGAGCATTAGAAAGATATTTCAGTTGAAGAATAGACCTCTGAATAATCCTTTGATCGTACATATACCATCAGTTGATCATTTAGAAAAAATTGCAACTGAAATACCGGAAAATGCAAGGTTGCTTGCTGAAAAGTTTTGGCCGGGACCATTAACACTTCTGTTGAAAAAACACGCCTCCATTCCTGATCTCGTTACAGCCAATAAGCCAACAGTTGCTGTACGTGTCCCCAATCATCCGGTAGCTCTTGAGTTATTAAATTCTATTGATTTTCCTCTTGTAGCACCTAGTGCAAATCCTTACACAACCATTAGTCCTACTCAAAGTTCTCACGTATTAAATTACTTCGACCAAAATCTAAACGTAATTCTTGAAGGGGGAAAATGTGAAAAAGGAATTGAATCTACCATCGTTGGATTTAGTGAAGGTTCAGCAATTATCTACAGATTGGGTGCAATTTCAGTGGAACAGATCGAAGAAGTTCTTGGGGAAGTAGAAGTTAGAAATGAAACATCTCACGAAATCTTGGCCCCTGGGATGGCGGTGAAGCATTATTCACCTAAAACTACTTTGATATTAAGCGAGAATATTCAGGAAAGTATTGATGCAAATCAACATAAAAAGATAGGTTTCCTCTTCTTCACGAAAAGAAACGAACACATGGATGCTAAGTATATGGCGCTCGAATTCTTGTCAGAAAAAGGTGATTATGCTGAAGCTTCTCAGAATCTTTATGCTAAATTGCACATGTTAGATGCAATGGACCTTGATCTTATTATCGTGGAAAAACTGCCTAACATTTCCCTTGGACGATCGATTAATGATCGACTCACAAGGGCTTCAAAAAAATAACGTTAACGATTAAAAATAACTCATGAATTTAGATTTACTTTTAGAAAACTTGACCAATCCAGCACTGTTGTTCTTTATATTGGGGATAATCGCTGTTTATGTCAAATCTGATCTGGAAATCCCTTCAAACTCCTCTAAGTTTATTTCTCTTTATTTATTATTTGCCATTGGTTTTAAAGGTGGACAAGAGCTTTCACACGAAACCTTGAATGGAGAAATCATCTGGTCCATGATCTTCGGAATTGGTTTATCCGCATGTATTCCTATATATACATTTTTTATTCTCAAAAGAAAGTTAAACACTTATGATGCAGGAGCAATTGCCGCAGCATATGGTTCAGTAAGCGCCGTTACTTTTGTTACTGCAGTCTCTTATCTAGAATCGCAACAATTGGAACTTCACGGTCACATGGTAGCAATCATGGCTTTGATGGAATCTCCTGCCATAATCATTGGTTTGATGCTTATTTCGCTCTTTAACAACGAAAAAACAGAACGCATTAAAAAACGTTCAGTATTGAAGCATTCTTTCACAAATGGAAGTGTCCTTCTGATCTTGGGTAGTCTTGTTATTGGATTCATGGCTAGTGCAAAGCAGGCTGAAGGAATAAAACCATTTACAGATAACATTTTCAAAGGATTCCTCGCAATCTTCTTATTGGATATGGGAATTGTAAGTGGAAGAAAATTGAGTTCGATGATAAAAATGGGTTGGTTTCCATTTGTCTTTGCCATCATCATTCCTTTGGTAAACGGATGTCTTGTAGGAGTCTTAAGTGGAATAGTAACACATGATGTTGCAAGCAGATTTATTTTCGCTGTTTTGGCGGCAAGTGCATCATATATTGCTGTACCGGCAGCCATGAAAATTACAGTACCTAAAGCTAATCCGGGATTATTTCTCCCAATGGCCTTGGCTGTAACATTCCCAATAAACATTACTGTTGGAATGCCGCTGTATTACATGGTGGTAACCAATTTTTAAAAAATAAAAGGCTCATTGAAAAATGAGCCTTTTTTGTCACTTATTGATTTCATTGAAAGAATTTTTTTAACCAGAAATTCTTACCTTGTGTTCAAATCAGTAAATGATGACTGAAACCCTAACCAACTTTATTCATAGCAAACTTTTCACGCGACTAATAATTTTACTCGTTGGTATTTTTACCGTTTGGTTGCTCGTTCAACTGATAAAAAAGAGAGGTTTATCACGAATTAAAGACAATGAGAGTCGTTACAGAGCCAAAAAAATCAGCAATTTTTTAGGCGTTTTTCTTTTGATCATATTATCACTGATCGTTTTCAGTGACGAATTACGAGGTTTATCCATCGCTTTAGGTGTTGCAGGTGCAGGCATCGCTTTTGCGCTTCAGGAAGTTATTGTGTCATTTGCAGGTTGGTTGACGATACTTTTTGGTGGTTTTTATAAGCCTGGAGACAGAGTTCAATTGGGAGGAATAAAAGGTGATGTAATGGATATCGGTGTATTGCGCACAACTCTTATGGAAACAGGACAATGGGTTGGTGGTGACTTATACAACGGTCGTATTGTTTTAATTGCAAATAGTTTCGTTTTCAAGGAACCAGTATTTAATTATTCAGGTGATTTTCCCTTTTTATGGGATGAAGTTGTAATTCCAATACAATACGGAAGTAATTATGAAAAATGCAAGGAAATCTTAATGGGTCTTGGGAAATCTGTTGAAAATGAAGTTACAATCGAATCGAAAAACAAGTGGAAGCGCTTGCAACTTAAATATCGTCTGGAAGACGCCAAAATTGAACCTGCGGTAACGATAGTTGCAACAGATAACTGGGTTGAGTTTACGCTTCGTTATGTTGTGGATTACAAAGTAAGAAGAAGTACTAAATCCAACATCATGCTCAGTCTTCTCAAAGAAATCGAATCATCCAATGGAGAAATTAAAATAGCTTCTGCAACCTTTCAGTTGGTTCAAGCACCTGATCTTAATGTTCAGATAAAAAATAATGTACTATGATTCTTGAGGAAATAAATACGCAGCGATTAATCCTGAGAAAACTTACACCAGAGGTTTATGCGTATTTATTTTCTAGCATGGAAAATGATCAAATTATCGAATATCTACAGTTGAGTGACTATCAACAACTTTTAAAGGAAAAAGAAAAGCTAGCCCATGGTATTTCTACTTATAACCGGTCGTTTGTATATTTTCTAATTTTTGAGAAAGTGACTCAAACGTTTATCGGATCATGTGGTTTTCACACTTGGTACATTGATCACTTCCGCGCAGAAATTGGCTATAGCATTCTTAATGATCGTTTTAAAAATATGGGAATAATGTCTGAGGCAATTGAGACAATTATTTCTTACGGATTTGATAAAATGAATTTGAATAGAATTGAGGCCCTTGTAGGACCAACAAATATTCCATCTTTGAAATTGATGAACAAGTTCAATTTTATTCAAGAGGGTCATTTAAGGAGTCATTATTTTAAAAATAATACGATGGAAGACTCAATCGTGTTTTCTTTGCTAAAAAATGAATACAAACGATGATATTGTTTTTTGAATTCACATGAATCAAGTAAAAAGACCTATTTTCGTTTATCCTTAAAACCGAAATTCATATTAAAAACTTATATATGCTTAATTATGAAGAGGTAGTTAAAAACAGATTTGATCAGGAAGAGGATCCTGAAAAATCTATTTACGCTCCTAATCACCCCATCGGGATATATTCTAGAAAAGTTCTATTTACAGCTTTAGATAAGGTAATAAAAGATCATTTTTCAGAATCAGATGAATTGAACCAACTCCTATTGTTAGATATCGGATGTGGTAACGGTGGTATGTTACAGTATTTTATAGAACAGGGCTTTGATCAAAAAAAGTTGTTTGGAATAGATCTGTCTGAAAGCAGAATTACCAGAGCCAAATTAAAACTACCTGAAGCTGATTTCAGTATAGGTGATGTCACAAAAGTTAAATTAGAACCTGAGAAGTTTGATGCTGTCAGTGCATTCGATCTTTTCTCCCACCTAAAAACAAAAGAAGATATTATTGCGGGATTATCAAATATTTATGATTCTCTAAAACCCGGAGGTGTTTTTATATGGTACGACATCTATGCGGCCGATCATTTCGAAGTTCCAGAATCCAATGAATCTTGGGGGTTTTCTAAGGAACAATTTAAACAATTTGCAAGTGAATGTAATTTTGAAATAAAAGAACAAAAACCTCTGTTTAAAAAATTTTTTAATCGTTACCACTCCCTTTATCAGGCAAATAAATTACCTTCGGGTATACTTCAGATTTTAGAAAGAATACTTCCAGGAAACCCCGGAAATATGATGAATATCTTAATTAAAAACACATGAAAATAGTCTACGCAATTTTAGGAGTGATTGTCGGGTTCTTTGTTGGATCTCTTGTAAACATGGGAATAATTATGTTGGGAAGCATGCTTATTTCTTTGCCACCTGGTATTGATCCTACAAATATGGAAAGTTTAAAAGAATCAATGCATTTGATGGAAGCAAAACACTTTATTTTTCCATTTTTAGCTCATGCTATTGGCACATTAGTGGGTGCGTCAATTGCTGTTGTTTTCACAAAGGGTAACAAATTAGTGTCAGCTTTAATCGTTGCTGCAATATTTTTAGCCGGTGGGATAATAAATGCTTTAATGCTCCCTGCCCCACTTTGGTTCATCGTATTGGATCTTGTTGTTGCATATATTCCTATGGGACTATTAGCTTCAAAAATGATTAAACGATAGGTTGGGAATATATTACTTTTTAGTAACAAATAATCCCCAATTTGATTTAAAATTTGACCCAATTTCCAATTACAGGTCAGTTATCTGAAATTGAAAAATGAAAAAAATAAGAATTTGTTATATTGGTACACCACATTATTAAATCACAAATTATGAATGAATTATTAGAAAAAGAAGGGATTGAAAAGGAAGAAAAAGTCGGTTATTTAAAATCGAGTATGAATCTTCTTCAGGGCACTTTGTACTTGACACCAAACAGAATCCTTTTAAATGCTCACAAAACAGGTGTTGGAGGATTTGGTATACTTGGATCGATTTTAAAGAGAAAAGTTGAATCGACTAATTATGGTTTTGATTTAACTTTTGAGGAAATTAAAGCAATAAATAGAGGTAAGCACGGTATCCAAAAAAACGTATTGGAAATCACTTCTAATGACGATATAACCTATCGTATCATGGTCAAAAACTTCGACGAATGGAGCGATGCGATCAATACTAAAAAATAATTTACTTACTTTTTTGGAGAGGGATTAAGCGATTAATCCCTTTTTTTATTGGAAAAAAGGCCGTTTTTATCTATATTACTACCGAAAATATGTGATGACGATGCTTAGTCAATATCAGCGTGCGATGGAAATAGCCCGAATGGGAATTTGGGAGTGGGACATACCTAAAAATATGATATTTTGGGGTGATGAGAAGTTCAAGATGTTTGGATATGAACCAAATGAATTCGAACTTAATCTGGAAACTGCGTTTAAAACAGTACATACCGAGGATCAAGCACACATCTTTAAAGTCCTGGAAGAAAATCTTTCTATTAATGATATTTTCGAATATGAGTATCGTGGTATCAAGAAAAACAACGATGTTATTTACGTTTGGGTTCGTGTCACTGTAGAACGAGATATTGCAGGTAATGCGACAAAGGTTAAAGGTATTAGTCAGGATATTACCAATAGGAAAAACCTTGAGAATAAGATTTCGAATTGGAATGAAACACTTGAAAAAGAAGTTCAGGAAAGAACCGAAAAGCTGGAGAAGATCAATAAAGAAAATGTCCTTTTAATTAAGGAAATGCACCATCGGGTGAAAAATAATTTACAGGTGATTTCCAGTATTTTACATCTACAACAACACTACATTGATGATGAATTTACAAAGAACGTTTTAGCTCAATGTGTACGAAGAATTAAATCAATTGCTTTAATACATGATTCACTGTACAGTCAAAGCGACTTACAAGAGATCGAGTTATCAACTTATATACGAAGACTCATAGATCTTCATGTAAATGAGGACGAAAACATAAGTGCCGTCATTGACATTGAACATTACACACTTCCGGTAAATAAAATGTTGCCTGTGGGTATGATCATCAATGAGCTTATATCCAATAGCATCAAACATGGATTCTCAAGCCAATCAAAAGGTGAAATATCAATCAGCATTAATAAAAGTGATACGTTTATCATCAATTATTCAGATAATGGTAAAGGTTTCGATCTTTCTGCAAAAAAAGAAAGTGCGTCCTTTGGAATGGTGTTGATCGAAACCTTGAGCGCCGACCTTAACGGAAATTACTTTTTTGAGACAGATCCGGGAAAAGGACTGAAATTCCATTTGTCAACTGAAGACCTTTAAGTAAGTTTTTCAAGATCTGCTTAGTGATTATTTTGATAGATAAAATAGTCTATTCCATTATTTTTTTTATTCTTTCTGAACCAATTGAACTCATCACCATTTGAGCCATTTAGATTACGCTTGATGGATTAGTATCTTTTAATTTCCAGTAACCATTTTAAATTATTCGGTCTACTTTGATTGAATCAATTACACCTTTCGTTGAAGGATAGATAGCATTGATAGATATCTTTTTTCTATGCAACAATCCATGCTTAGTTTCATACCTAGTTAATTGATTTAATCCTACAACTAATACAGACTAATATGAAAACACTTACTACTTACTCAAGCATGTTTGTCACCGTATTCTCATTTTTAATTTTTATGATGGGGAATGGGTACGCTGCGAC
>JBFHIN010000028.1:0-12075 GCA_041596415.1 Crocinitomicaceae bacterium
AACTATAGTAACGTTAAATGTACACGTACGCACATTTCCTGATGCATCTGTTGCTGTATAAATTACTGGAGTAACACCTACAGGGAAAGTTGATCCCGGAACGAAGTTACTTGTAAATGTCACACCCGGACAGTTATCACTTGCAATAGGCTCTGCCCAAGAAGCAGTTGTTGAACACTGGGTAGGATCGGCATTTTTAGTAATGTTTGCAGGACAACCAGTAATGGTTGGTAATTGAATATCGAGTACTTGAACTGTAAACGAACAAGTTGCCAAATTCATGGCAATTGATGCATCAGTGACAGTATATTGTATTGTTGTTGTCCCTACAGGGAATAAAGAACCAGAAGTAAATCCAGATCCATCCGTCTGAGCTAAAGTTGAACCAGGACAATTATCTGAAAAAGTAGGTAATGCGTAAGTAACCACACGTCCACAATTATCTACAACATTGTTAACTACAATATTAGATGGACATGTAATCGTTGGGTTTTCATTGTCTCTAACATCGATGTTGTAAGAACATTGTGAAGTATTCAAAGCAGCATCCGTTACGGTCCAAATTACTGTAGTTACTCCTTTAGGAAATACGGCACCGTTTAATGTAGCGGTACCTGTAATGTTATTTGATACTGTAGATCCAGCACAGTTATCTGCAAAGGTTGGATCCAATGAGAAATCAGTAACTGTATAAGTACATGTACCTAGATCTGTATTGTAAGTCGGGTTTGGAGTTGCACAAGTAATTGTAGGTACCTCATTATCTACTACTACAACATTGAAATTACATGAGGTAGCATTCCCTTCCGCATCTGTAATCGTCCAAACAACGTTGGTTGAACCCTTTGGAAATACTACACCATTTAAAGTAGTAGCACCATTGATATTATTCACAAAAGTTGCCCCTGTACAATTATCATTTGTTGCCGTTGGATCCAAGGCAGTACCAGGCACAGTATATGTACAAGTTCCAAGATCTGTATTATAAGATGCGGCTGGAATAGCACATGTTATTGTAGGAAACTCAGTATCATTCACTGTTATTGTATACACACATGTAGCTGTTAGCGCAGTTGGAACTGCGGCATCTGTGACAGTCCATGTTACAGTTGTAGATCCTTTAGGAAAAACAGCTCCACTCAACGTTGCTGTACCCGTAAAATCATTTACCATTGAGGCTCCCGGACAGTTGTCATTGAAAACAGGGTTTAAAGCGTTTCCAGGAACAGTATACGTACAAACTCCAGGATTTGTACTAAATGTCTGCGATGTAGGACAAGTAGTGAAAGTTGGGGCTTGATTATCTCGAACATCAACTGTATAGGAACATTCTGTAAAATTACCCGAACCATCTGTTGCCCTCCAGGTAACTGTAGTAATTCCTTTATTGAAAACAACCCCATTCAATGAAATTGCAGCTGGAGGCACTACAGAAACGCTACCTGTAGTAGCACCTGTCAAGGTATAGCTTAACGTAGCCACATTACAATTATCACTTACAA
Organism: Crocinitomicaceae bacterium; assembly: GCA_041596415.1. Taxonomy (GTDB): domain Bacteria; phylum Bacteroidota; class Bacteroidia; order Flavobacteriales_D; family Crocinitomicaceae; genus M0103. The sequence continues at coordinate 1,503 of JBFHIN010000028.1, forward strand.
ATGATGGATTCCATGCTGCACCAGCATGTGTATATGTACACTGATTGGCATCCATATTTACAACTTGAGCACCACTTACACCACACGTCAATGTTGGTGCAGTAACATCTGTAACGACAACTGTAAAAGGACAAGTTTGTGTATTACCTCCGGCATCAGTAACAGACCAAGTTACTGTTGTTGTACCAAGATTGAAAATGACACCATTCAACGTAGACCCCGTTCCTGTTGTCGCTCCTGTTAGGGTGTAAGTAGGTGGATTTAAAGTCGCTGGTGGCGAACAATTGTCCGAATATGCTGAAGGATTCCAAGACAATCCTAAATGTTGGTAATCACAAGAAGCGCTAGCATTTCTATTTTGTACTCCAATTACACCGCAAGTAATAGAGGGCAATGTATTATCATCCACATTTATTGTATGTACAATTGTCGAAGTTTGGTTACATGCATCTCTAATTGAATAAGTTCTTGTTATCACATAGGGCCACGATCCCGTAACGACATCTGAGCTAGTAACTACTAATGATGCGTCAGGAGTTTCGTCCGTAATTAAAGGTGAACCTGCTAAAGCCTCTATACCAGCTACCGTTGTTTGCGCTGCGGGAGCCGCCGCCGGGGAACAGCCTTCAATGTTGGTTGTTGTAATTGAGCCAGTAATCACTGGAGGACTGTCGACAACAATAGTTATTGAACCACAAGCACCAGGTGTTACACATCCACCCTCTCCACGTGCATAATATGTTGTCGTTACGACTGGAGAAACTGCTAATGTTGCTCCCGATCCCACGAGAGTACCACCACAAGAGCCAGTATACCATTGCCAATTGGTTGCGCTATTTAAAGAGCCCGTTGCAATAGAAAGTGTAATTCCTGTAGAAGGACAAATGTTATTTGCTGTAGTTGCCAACGTTGGAACAGTAGGATTAGTACAACACCCTACAAAGGTTGGCGCCCCGGCTAGCGCTTGACCCCCAACCCAAATTGGAAGATTGCCCCCAGTTTGCAGTGTCCCTGTATTTCCATTTCCGGAGACATCATTCAGTGTAAGTCCAACCCCTTCTTCAAAATTATAATAAGCAATCAAACTCGGCTCTGTTCCTACATAAAGGGCATTCATATCAGCTGATATCTCAGCTCCTGTTTTCGCACAATTAAAAATTCGTATATCATCAATTAAACCGTCAAATTCTTCTGCACCTGCTAAAAAATTATCCCCAATTCTAAGCGGAACTGGACAAATTCCAAAATTTCCTGTTTTCGCAACCGTATTTTCAAGAACACCATTCACATAAACTCGAATATTTGCACCGTCATATGTACCTGCAAGATGTATCCAAGTAGCAGTTGGTAAAACCGTCGTTCCAAGACATTGTGTGAATCCACCTGAATTTACCCAAAAACCTGCTCTACCACTGTCAATCCTAAAAAGAAATTGCATACCTCCTGGAGAATCATAATTCCCAACTACTGTTTTTAATTCACCAACAACATTAGATTCTAAATTAATCCAAGCTTCAACCGTAATTTGATTGGTTCCATCTAAGACTGCATTCAGCCCTGTTCCACAGTTGACATGTTGCCCTGGTGTTGAACGCTCGAAATCAAGGGATGTTTGACCAAATAACACCATAGATGCAAGCGTCATAACAACTGTCAAAACTGAATTTTTCATCGTTTTCATACGTGTATGTTTATTCAAATTAGTAGTAATTGCCATCAATGTTTTTTGCTTGAAATATTAAACGAGCATAAATTAAACACGGTTTATACATTAACATTCCGGTTTAATTTAAATACAATTTATAGTCTTAAAAGTCATGTTGAAAATCTCATTTCAATCCTCTTTCACGACGAACAAAACACAATAATTATATAGAAAAAAGCATCAGTAATGGCTACATTAATACATTCCGCGCTAAAGTAGGCAGATAAGTTTTGTTAATAAAAACTTTGTTGAAATTGGAGGGTTTTTTGTTGAAATTGGTTAAAATATTGAATTAAGAAAGACCTAACTTTTCTTTTACATCATTTTGATATCGTCTTGAAATTGGAATGGAAAAATTACCATACAATACCAGTTCAGCCTCACTGATCTTTTCAACTTTATTACAATTAATCAGATATGATTGATGAGTCCTTAGGAAATTAACCGGGAGGAACGACTCCAAGTCGGCTAATTTCATTCTTGTGACCACCCTACCATCTTTAGTATAAATTATCGCATAAACATTTTCAGATTGAATATGCGAAATATCGCTAATATCAATTCGTACATTTTCACCTCCGGATTTTACCCATAAAAAATTGTCGTTGTCAACAAATTCTGCCAACAACCTATCAATGAGTTTAAAAATCTGCTCTTTTTTAAAGGGTTTTAAAATGAAACCACTTGGTCGTAAAGCCACAGTGTTTTCTAAAGTTTTACTATCAGAAAACGCTGTTATAAACACGAATGGCTTGTTATTTTCAACAAGTAATTTAGCCATTTCAATTCCAAGGTCATTGCCGTGCATCCGAACATCTAAAAAAGCTACATCAAATGAATCTACATTTATCTCATTTATCAATTCGTTTAACGAATCTATTATTTTAATTGGAATGGCTTCTGTTTGGGATATTATATTGAATAAATTCTGTCCTATAATCACATCATCTTCAGCAATCAACACTTTCATACGTAAAAATATATTCTATCAAATATTACAAAAACAGTATTTTGGATGCTTTCTCCAACCTATTCAAGTAGAGAATTTTGTATTCTAACAAGGTGCAATTTAAACGATATTTCCGAATTACGTCCAATTCTTGAATTAGAATTATAATATATATACAACCCTCATCGCTTCATGAAAAAGAAAAAGCCTCCCCAATAGGGAGGCTTTTAAAATGATAATCATCCTTGATTAATATCTGTAGTGTTCAGGTTTGAATGGACCTTCAACAGTTACTCCGATATAATCTGCCTGATCTTTAGACAATGTTTCTAGTTCTACACCGATTTTAGCCAAGTGAAGTCTTGCCACTTTTTCGTCCAAATGCTTTGGAAGCGTGTAAACATCATTTTCGTACTTATCGCTATTCAACCACAACTCGATTTGAGCCAATGTTTGGTTAGTGAATGAATTTGACATTACAAAAGAAGGATGTCCTGTAGCACAACCTAAATTCACCAAACGACCTTCTGCTAATAGAATGATCTCATTCCCATTCACATTGTAAAGATCTACTTGTGGTTTGATTTCAATTTTAGATGCTCCATGGTTTTTATTCAACCACGCCATATCAATCTCGTTATCGAAGTGTCCAATATTACATACGATAGTTTTGTCTTTCATTTTTTCAAAATGACGACCAACAACGATATCCTTATTTCCAGTTGTTGTAACTACGATGTCTACATTGTGTACAACTGTATCTAATTTCTTCACTTCGAAACCGTCCATGGCAGCCTGTAGTGCACATATCGGATCAATCTCGGTAACAATTACTCTTGCTCCAGCACCTCTCAAAGAAGCAGCTGAACCTTTACCAACATCTCCGTAACCACATACAACGGCAACTTTTCCTGCCATCATAACGTCAGTTGCACGACGAATCGAATCAACCAATGACTCTTTACACCCGTATTTGTTATCGAACTTAGATTTCGTTACTGAATCGTTTACGTTGATTGCAGGCATTACCAATGTTCCATTTTTCTTTCTTTCGTACAAACGGTGAACTCCTGTTGTAGTTTCTTCAGAAAGACCTTTGATATCTTTCGCTAATTCAGGAAATCTGTCAAACACCATGTTCGTAAGATCACCTCCGTCATCAAGAATCATGTTCAACGGCTTACCGTCTTTGAATGCGAACAACGTTTGCTCAATACACCAGTCGAATTCTTCTTCACTTAATCCTTTCCATGCAAATACAGGGATTCCTGCCGCTGCAATTGCTGCTGCCGCATGATCTTGAGTTGAGAAGATATTACATGATGACCAAGTAACTTCAGCACCAAGTTCAACTAAAGTCTCTATCAAAACTGCAGTTTGAATTGTCATATGCAAACATCCAGCGATGCGTGCTCCAGCCAACGGCTTTGATGCACCATATTCTTCTCTAAGCGACATCAATCCTGGCATTTCAGCCTCAGCCAATTTAATTTCTTTACGACCCCAATCTGCAAGGCTGATATCCTTAACCTTGTAAGCCAATTTTTCTGTTGTGTTATTCATATATTTATTTAATTCTTCTTTAATTACTGCAAAATTTTCATTGCATAAAGTGTTGAACGTTGCAAATTTACAAAACTCTTAGTTGTTTCCCAAAAGGAATCTACAATCGTTCTTTGATCAACTTTACAATTCCTTCTACAAAAAGCGGATGATCATTATTGCTTAATACCAGATCAACCTTTTCACCGCCATGTTCAACGAATAATTCTTGATACTCTTCGCCTATCTCTATCAATGTTTCCAGACAATCAGCGACAAAAGCCGGACTAAAGACCAAAAGGCGCTTTGCCCCTTTTTTTCCTTGCTCTTCAATAATCTTGTCCGAAAAAGGAGTCAACCATTTTTTATCCAATCGCGACTGAAAGCAAACGGTATATTGTTCCTCACTCAATTGCAGTTTTTCAGCCAGAAGTCTTGTTGTTGCATAGCAAGTTGCTTTGTAACAAAACTTGTTATGTTCATTAATTTCTGTTTCACAAGGGTGATCAGCACATAAATCATCGCCTTCGTATACCTTATCTACTTGGCGTTCCGGAAGTCCATGATAAGAGAACAAAATGTGATCGTAGGTACTAAGATCAAATTCTCTTGTACGATCTACTATAGATTCGATGTACCCACTGTTGTCCCAGAACTGACTGATCATTTTCACTTCAGGTATAACCCACCAGCGACGAATAATATCCATTGTCTTTTCCATTGCCGATCCTGTTGAAGCACTTGCATACTGCGGAAAGAGCGGCAAAATGATCAATTGATCGTAATGTGCTTTTTTCATGCGATCCAAAACGCTGTCCAATGAAGGGTTTTGATAGCGCATAGCCATCTCTATATGCACGTCCTCATTTTGAAATGCTTCTTGGACTTGCTTTTTTAAATTTTCCGTATGCGTCAGTAAGGGAGAAATACCTCCACTCATGTCCCACAACTCCTTGTATATTTTAGCGGACTTCGGCGCTCTGAAAGGAACGATAATTCCATTAACCAGTAGCTTTCTAGGCAGCCAAGAAATATCAATTACTCTTGGATCATTTAAAAATTCACTTAAATATCTCCTAACATCAGATGTAGATGGACTATCGGGCGTGCCCAATTGTATTAACAAAACACCAGTTTTCATTTTCTATCGATCTCTTTCTAAACTAATTTATCGGGCCAATTTTCCGCTTCTTTTTCATCGATCAAACCAAGATCCAACAAATAATCGACCACTTTACCTAATTCTTGAACATCGAAATCACCTTTGTAATTCCATTCTGTTTCCTTCAACCAATCTTTTACAAGACTCTCTTCAAGATTATATCTCCAGGCAAATACTTCAATGCTTTTATCATCATTCTTTACTTCAAAGGCCTTGCTGGCGATAACTTTACACATATCTTGCAAAATCAATTGATGTTTTTCCAAGACCTCTTCTCTCACAGCAATGACAAAACAAGGCCAAGGTGTTATCACCTCATCAACAAATCTGCACTTCTTTTGTTCGGTAAATGGGTGCGTTGTATATTTTTCCCATAAAAACCCTTGTGCCTCGTCATTTTGAAGCGCCCATAAACCTCCATAAATATCACCTACGACTTTAAACTTTAAAGCGTCCGTATTCCATCCTTCCTGTTTGGCTTTTACGTAGGTCATCAAGTGAGAGCCCGAACCTTCACGTGAAATGGCAAAAGTTTGTCCTTTCAAATCATCAAAACGTTGAATACCGGAGTCATATGGCACATGGATCCCCCATCTCAATGGAGATTCTACGTAAACCGAAATGATTTTTGCTTTTAAACCTTGTACAATGGCCTTGGTGATTCCTTCTGTAAGTAAAACTGCGATATCGATCGACCCGGATTCCAAGCCTCGGATCATTTGTCCGGTGCCTCCGCTCATATCACTCCAATGTAAATTTAGACCAATTTCACTAAATTTTCTTTCCTCTATAGCCAAACGCCAAGGCAAGTTGAAATGTTCAGGCACCCCTCCTATCTTAAGTCCTGTCATAATTTGTCTTTTTCCTCAATGAACTGCATATCGTACAGTTTCTTATAATAACCATCTTTAGCCAACAGCTCGGTATGGGTTCCTATTTCCTCAATTTTTCCCAGATGCAGCACAACGATCTTGCTTGCATTTTGAATGGTGGATAAACGATGTGCAATGACAATTGATGTTCTTCCCTTTGTGAGTTCTTTGGTTGCTCTTTGGATCATAAGTTCAGACTCATTATCCACGCTCGACGTCGCCTCATCCAAAATTAAAATGTGCGGATTGTAAACCGAGGCCCTGATAAACGCCAATAATTGTCTTTGACCTACTGAAAGAACTCCTCCACGTTCTCCTACCTCATAATCGTAAGATCCCGGAAGTTGCATGATAAATTCGTGTGCACCCACCATTTTTGCAGCCTCAATGACTTGTTCTCTTGAGATATCCGGATTTCCAAGCGTTATGTTATTGTGAATGGTATCTGAAAAAAGGAAAATATCTTGTAATACGACAGCGATATTATCTCTTAAGTGCGCTAATTCAATATCTCGGATATTTACATCGCCAATGGTGATGTCACCTTGCTGGTAATCGTAAAAACGACCAAGTAAGTTAACTATCGTTGATTTTCCTGCACCAGTTGCGCCAACGAATGCAACAGTTTCACCTGCTTCAATGGTTAAATTGATGTTTTTCAACACCCAATCCTCATTTTTATAAGCAAAGGACACATTATTAAAAGTGATAGGTACGTTAAAATCACAATGATCTTTTTTTCCGTTATCTTGGATGTGTTCATCCAGATCGATGATCTCAAATACTCTTTCAGCTCGGACAGTTCCTCTTTGTAAAATATTGAATTTTTCCGCCAGTTGGCGAATAGGCCTAAACAACATCTGAACCCAAAGTGTAAAGGCAATTATCTCACCGTACATCGTTCCGATCTCTTCGCTCGTTTTACCACTGGCTTGCAAGGCTCCCCAGACAAGTAGTAAAGATATAGATAGAGAACTTAAAAGTTCGACCACCGGAAAAAAGATCGAGTTGGCCCAAACGGCATTGATATGTGCCTGTTTGTGTCCAGCATTTATCTCTTTGAATTTTTCGTATTCGGGTTCTTGTCTGTTAAACATTTGAACAATGGCCATTCCCGTCAAGCGCTCTTGAACAAAAGTATTTAGCTTTGTCACTTGTAAACGCTCATATTGATAAGACTTCCGCATTGCCCTTGCAAAGATCCTTGTGGCGATCACTAGCAACGGAATTGGTAAAATTGTCATAATAGCCAGCTCCCAGTTACTCCAAAACATTAAGGATACAACAATTATTAACGCAAGTAAATCGCCCGCAATATCCATTAAACCTGATGAAAATACTTCAGTGATGGCTTCCAGATCTGAAACGACTCTTGTGACAAGTGACCCGATCGGAGTACGATCGAAATAATGCATGCGAAAGGTGAGAATATGTCCGAACAATTTTTTACGTATGTCTCTTATGACAGATTGCGCTAATAAATTGGAGAAGTAGGCATTGATAAATTGAAGCATACCTTCGGCCAGTAACATACCGATTATGATCAACGTCCAGAAAAGAAGTTTTTTCCCATCTTGATGTTCTACAATGTAATTAGTAACCATGTTTCCAACCAAGTAAGGTCTTATTGGTCCCAAAACTGCAAGTACGATGGTTAAAAAGACGGTAATAACGAATAATCGTTTATAAGGGCGCAAGTACGATACTAATCGTTTGAATATAGAAACGTTAATACTGGACTTGTTAGACATGCTGCAAATTTACCTAAAATAAGGTGTATCGAATACGATTAACATCTTTTTTCTAATAAATGCAATTCAATTGCCGTAATGTTTTTCAATTTTCAATACTTTTATACCAAAGCTTCAAATATGGTACACGATCTATCCCAAACACACTCAATATTCTCGACATTCTTAGGTGAGATCCGAGATGTTTCGATTCAAAAAGACAGTATGCGTTTTCGTAAAAACATGGAACGTATTTCTGAAATACTGGGGTATGAGTTATCAAAGACATTAGATTATAAAACGATTACAGTTACCACCCCTTTGGGTGAAGCTGAAGTACAAGTCTTGAAAGATCAACCAGTGTTGGCTACGATTTTAAGAGCAGGTTTGAGCATGCACAACGGGCTATTGAATTACTTTGATCAGGCCGACAGTGCTTTTATTTCTGCTTTCAGAAAGCACACAACACCTGAAGATTTCGAGATCTATGTTGAATATTTAGCGTCTCCAAAAATCGACAATAGGACATTGATCATAAGTGACCCAATGCTCGCTACAGGAAATTCCATGGTGACCGTGTACAGAGCGATGCAAAAACAGGGAAAACCCTCACGTATAATTATTGTTGCAGCTATCGCTACGCCAGACGCTATTGATTATGTAAAAAGACACCTACCGGACACAACAGAAATATGGGTCGGTGCCATTGACAAGGAGTTGACTGCTCAATCATATATTGTACCTGGTCTTGGTGATGCTGGAGACTTGGCCTACGGTGAGAAATGTTAGCAATTAAAATATGAACTGGGGATTAATCATTAGTGTATTTTTCCTAGCAACTTTTAAATTCATGTTTGCTCCTTTTACAGGGAGCAGTCTCGGGTTAAATTTTTGGGAAACGTATATTGCCAGCGTCGCCGGTGGGACGTTTAGTGCGGCAATCTTTTACTTCTCCAGCGAATTGATCATTTTAATCAGTGAAAAAAAACGTAAGAAAAAGGAGGAAGAAAGTTTAAAAACAGGCATACCTGTCAAGAGGAAGAAAAAATTCACCCGAACCAACCGAGTGATAATAAAAGTAAAAAACTCATTAGGAATTTACGGTATTTGTTTTTGGGCTCCCTTCTTTCTATCGGTTCCAATAGGTAGCATTGTTGCCGCTAAGTTTTACGGTAAATTGAAAAAGACCTACCCACTAATTGTACTTGGAATGTTTATCAACGCTACGATAACCTGTGTGTTAGCATACCTAATTTTTTGATGAGAGAAAAGCATATATTTTTTGATTTAGACCACACATTATGGGATTTTGAAAAAAATTCTCATTCTGCATTACACACAATTTTTCATGCAAGTAGTTTAAATAACGTGGTATGTTTTGAGGAATTTCACGGCATATATAAAACTACGAATGCGGAATTGTGGACACTGTACGGTAAAGGAGCCCTGAAAAAAGAGGAGCTTCGTACAGAACGCTTCAAAAGAACGCTCGAGCATTTTAAGATTGATGATCCTAATCTTACTGAACATTTAAGTGAATCGTATATAGCACTTTCACCCAACCAAACGGCTTTATTCCCGAATACAACAGAAGTATTAAGTAGCCTTCACGGGGATGGCTTTAAGATGCATATTATTACTAACGGTTTCCGTGAGGTGCAGTTTAGAAAACTTGACAATTGTAAACTGACGAGTTATTTTGATGTTATAGTTTGTTCCGAAGACGTTGGACAAAATAAACCCGCACCCAGCATTTTCAATCATGCCATGCACCACGCAAACGCAAGACCTGAAAATTCAATTATGATTGGAGATGATTATTTTGTTGACGTTGTTGGAGCTATTAATGTCGGTATGAAAGGAATTTGGTTCAACTCAAATCAAAAACCCATCCCCAATGATTGTGACCACATGATCACCAACTTATCCGAATTATACGACTTACTACCTTGGGTATTTAGAACCGGTTAAAGTTCTATTCACAAGAAGCATTTACCACCGATATTTTATAATTCTTTAAAATGACAGATTGATGTTCGGGATTCCATATGTAGAATTTTACCACATCCTTTTTCTTAACGGATTCCGGAAAACGAAAGGAAAGAAATAGTTCTTCCTTGCTTTCTAATCGACTTTGATCAAAAGCAAAATACATCGCAGGTAAGTCATTTATTAATAATTGTTGTCCGTCACGCTCAAGTGTGGCCACTAAATACAACGACTTCCCTTGTTCAACAGGTTGATGATTTTCGACCTCAACTAAATAATAATCTCTGTTTCCTGAAAGGTTTGGAAAACCCACAAAGGGAACTTGGATTGTGTTGATAAACTCATCCGTTATCAAGCTATCAGCACCAATTTTTTTATAAAAAAACGACTGACCCGTCTCACTTGCATGCCCTTTTTTACGCAATGAATAGTAGCTGTACGTTGTGTTAAAACAATCCACCTCCTCAGGATATTTTCTGCGGATAACTTCCAAAAACATTGGAAGATGGAACTTATTCCCTAAAGCATAGGAAAAATAGCTTTTTTGATTTCTATTTACCCGTTGCGCAAGAGAATACAAACTTTCCTGATTTTCCCAATCTGTAATAGGTTCATCAATTTTCT
>JBFHIN010000029.1:0-12008 GCA_041596415.1 Crocinitomicaceae bacterium
GATCTTGACATGGATATTTACGCACCTTGTGCACTGGGAGCAACAATTAATGATGATACCTTATCTCGATTAAAATGTAGTATCATCGCAGGTGCGGCAAATAATCAGTTGCAAAATGAAAACGTTCACGGAAGAGTGATCATGGAGAAAGGAATTATTTATGCCCCAGATTTTGCTTTAAATGCAGGTGGTGTAATCAATTGCTATTCAGAAGTGAAAGGTTTGAGCGCTGATTGGGCAATGAACAAAGCAGAAGAGATATATAGTACCATAGAAAATATAGTGATTCGTTCAAAAGCTGAACAAATTCCAACGTATCAGATAGCAAATAAAATGGCTGAGGAGCGTATTGAGTCAATAGGGAAAGTGAAATTGCCAATTTAAGTATGTTAAATCGCAGACATTTAAGAATAAAAGTTTTACAGGCACTGTATGCATATTTTCAGTCGAATGAAGAAAATTATGGTCGTGCCGAAAAAGAATTGTTGCGTTCTGTGGAGCGTATGCAAGAGCTTTATGTTTATTTTCTTCTCACTTTCAGTGAAATAAAGCATTTTGCTGAAAACAGAATAGAAGAAAACAAAAAGAAGATCTTACCAAGTGAAGAAGATCTACAGCCAAACACCAAGTTTATCGACAATGCATTAATAGCTCAAATTGATGCTAGCAACGAGTTAAGGTTATTGTCTGAAAATTTGAAGGTGAACTGGATTGGTGATGCTAATCAGGAAATGTTCAGAAAGATCTTCATCCAAATAAAGGACAGTGAAACCTATTTTGAACATATGAATAATGGAATAAGCGGTTATGAAGAAGATCGAGCTTTTATTATTGAATTGTTCAAGAACGAGATTGCGAATTCAGAATTACTTTATCATTATTTCGAAGAAAAAAGTATTCATTGGATGGATGATATAGACTTAGTTTGCTCAATGGTACTGAAAACCTTGAAAAGTTTCAATGAAGGTGAGGAAATAGATTTACTTCCATTGTATAAAAAGGACGACGATGAAAAGGAATTCATTATTCAATTGTTGAGAAAGACCATTTCGATGGATTCGGAAAATGAAAAATTGATCGATGAATTGACCCAGAATTGGGAATTGGATCGTATTGCCAAGATGGACATCATTTTAATGAAAATGGCCATTACAGAACTTCAAATATTCAGTAACATTCCAACGAAGGTAACACTAAACGAATACATTGAAATTTCTAAGTTTTACAGCACTCCAAAAAGCAATAGTTTTATTAATGGCGTCTTAGATAAAGCGATCGATCGTTTAACCAAAGAAAAGAAGATTGTTAAAATTGGAAGAGGATTAATGAATTAATGATAATATGAAAAAGACATTTTTATTTTGCTCATTGTCGTTTTTAATTTTTGCATGTTCAGGAAGCAATGAAGTAGAAGTTGGAAACAAAACAACCATGTACGTAGATCCTGTTTTTGACGCAGGTGAGGTAGTAAAAGGAGAGCTTGTTGTGGCTGAGTTCACAGTGAAGAATACGGGAAATTACCCTTTAGTTATTGCCGAGGTAAAAGGAAGCTGCTCTTGTACAGTGGCATCAAAACCAGAAGACCCAATTCAACCGGGTCAGTCTGGTAAAATAAAAGCAGAGGTTGATACAGACAGAACTTCTACGGGAGTTATCTCAAAATCGGTACGAATTGTAGCAAATACGGAACCCTCAATTACAGAAGTAGTTGTAAAAGCGAAAGTAAAATCAAATTAATCAATAAATAAAAATAAACAGATGCAACAAATCATCATGCTCGTTCTGATTTTGGTAGTTTTCTACTTCTTTATGATCAGACCCCAAATGAAAAAACAAAAGGAATTAAAGAAATTCCGTGAAAGTATGAAAGCCGGTGACAAAATAGTTACTATTGGAGGAATTCATGGGAAAATTCTTGAAATAGCTGATTCAACTGTGTTAATAAGTTCAGAAGGAACTAAAATGCGTTTGAATAAATCAGCAATTGCTCATACTTCTGAGGATCAGTTGATGGCCTAATTGAGATTGAAAGATTAATTCTAAAAGCCGTGTCATTCGATGATACGGCTTTTTTGTTGCTTGTTAACCAAGTTATTTTCATTCGTTGATAAGTTTTCGAGGTTAAAAATGTAACTCCTGTTCGAACTTTGTATATTTATCCGGAAAATTCATCTGTAACTATGAAGATCTACTATTTCCTGATTTTATCACTACTATTATTTTCTTGTTCACATCAAGAACCTTGCGCTGAATGTGCTGAATGTGGCTTGAACCTTAATGTTAAGGAAGCAACCATCGAAGATGCTTTGAATAATGCCATCAATCAACCAAAAACTTCAGTGGATACTAATGAGTTGAATGCGTCAATAGCAAAAATTGAAGAAAAATATGGTGAACAGTGGGATTTCTGTGATTGCGTAATTAAAGGGGATTCAATAAACAAAGCTTTTTCAAAACCAAATCTTCCTGATGCAGAGTTCGATCGATTGGCCGCAAGATTTGATGTTATTGACGAAAAATGTCAGGCTTTCAGAATTCAAGATGGAAGCAGAACCCCGGAGGAAAGAGAAGCGCATGAGAAGAAAGTGAAAAAATGCTTAAAAGAAGCTGGCATCAAGCGTTAGATTTTTGTTGATAACTCTGCGTATATATTCGAGTCTCTATACTTTGAATCCGTTTTTTTAAATTAGTTTTGAGCCTATTATTTTAAAAACTATGAAAAAATTATTTATTTCTACTGTTGTTTTATCAACAGTAATGTTGGCTTCATGTGGTAAAAGTGAAGTGTGTGATTGTGCTCAGACTGGCTTGTCAATGATGAAAGAAGTTAAAGAAGCTGGAATGGACTTGACTAAAATGCAAGGAATCCAAGATAAATATAAAACTGACATTGAAAAATGTGAGAAACTTGGCGAAGGGAAAAGCGAGGCTGAGAGAAAAAAAATGGAAGAAGAAATGAAACAATGTGATTCTTATCAGGAAATGGAGAAAATGTCCAAAGAAATGATGGGAGGAGAATAAGAAAATTCGCATAAATAAAAAAAAGGATTGCTTTAAAGCAATCCTTTTTTTTATCTTTGAACATGCGAAACTTTGTCGTTTATGCTTTACTCATTAGTTTTTTCATGCTATGGTCGCCAAGATCATTGTGGCATGAGTGTCACACTTCACATGAGCATAATTTAAGCAAGGATGAAGTCTTAATTACAAAGGATTCGAAATGTTTGACTTGTGATTTCGATTGCGACACGGCAGATCCTTTTATTTCTCTAAATATTAAAATCAGGAAAGGTGAAGTCCAAGTGGGACCTGACAAAGACATTCCAAGTTTTTATGCACCTTCATTAAATACAACTAATCTTCGCGGCCCCCCACAACATTCTTGAAATACTAGTGTAAATATTGTCATGAATTAGATTTCGTGATTAGTTTATTTTTTTCATTTTAAGAATTATGTTAAAGCAAATTTTGTGTCTGTCGATCATTTTGATCACACAGCAATGTTATTCACAAGTTTATTCTGGAAGAATTGTAGATACTAAAACAAAACTTCCAATACCAAATACGGAAATATATTTTCTGGAGTTAGATCTTCGCGTTCAAGGAGATAGCACAGGATTGTTCATGTTGGAAAGATCAATTAATACTCCACTAATCGTGTATATACGAGCGCTTGGCTATCATCAATTGAAATCAACAATTTCTCCGGGAAATACCAATCAGGTCTTCGAATTAGAGTCCGTTCATATGACCTTAGACGAAGTAGTGATCTCAAAATCAACCGGAATTTTACAGGGTAGTAATGTAATGCACATAGAAACTTTGAAATTGAAAGACGCCAATGCAATTCGAGCTTCTACTATGGGAGAGTTATTGACCAATATACCGGGCGTTTATCAAACAAATACAGGTATGGGGATTTCAAAACCCGTCATCCGTGGTCTTTCAGGAGTTAGGATTGTTTCTCTTTGGAATGGATTACGGATTGAAAATCAGCAATGGGGTGGAGATCATGGTCTTGGTATTTCTGATCTGGGTGTTTCTTCTGTTGAAGTGATCAAAGGTCCGGCATCGTTGCTTTATGGAGCAGATGCTTTAGGAGGGGTGCTATATTTTAAAGACAACTCTTTTGCTTCAAAAGGAACAATTGATGGCTACGCACAAACAATGTTCGAATCAAATACTTTGGGTACTAATGAGCAAGCGGGGATGAGGGTTGCAGGAGAAAACTGGAAATTCAATTTGGATTTAAGTTATCAGAATCATGCGGATAGTAAAGTGCCGGATGGAAAATACATAACAAATACATGGTTCAACGATTTGGGTGCCAAAGCCGCAATTGGTTATTCTAAAAATAACTGGATTTGGAATACTCGATATGCGTTGATAAGTGGGGCTGTTGGGATACCGGGCGAAAGTGAAGATTCTATTGTTAGTCCGGATTCATTCAAATCTGACCAAGCATTGAGAAAAAGACAAACACCATCTCAAGGATTTACAAATCATTATTTATCTTCTGAATTAAAATATTATCGAAAAAGAGCTGAATATAGAGTGCTCATAGGACGAACAATGAATAGTCTGAAAGAATTTGAAGAAAATTTAGATACAGCTTCAATGAATTTGTCCCTAAATAATTCACTGTACACGATCAATGCAACTTTTCATCTCAATGAGAAGTTGAGCTGGATAAATGGGGTACAGGGTATGTATCAGCAAAATCGAAATAATGAAGATGCTGAAGAACAAATTATTCCCGATGCCGATCTGTTTGACAACGGTGTGTATAGTTTGTTAACTTTTTCTTCGAACAAATGGAAAGTGCAAGGAGGGGGGCGATACGACATAAGGTATTTGCAAACTATAGGTGAATTTCATGATGTATCCAATTTTAAAAGGAACTATCAAAGTTTCAATACAATGTTTGGTTTCGTTTATGAATCTAAAGCCAGCACGTATAGAGTTAATTTTGCTTCAGGATTCCGTGCACCACATATGTCGGAACTATTGGCTGATGGTGAGCATCATGGAGCTTTGCGCTATGAGATTGGCGACACGATACTCGGCAGTGAAAATGCACGACAGATAGATGTTAGTTATGCTTACCACAGTAAACATCTTGAATTGGTGATTAATCCGTTCTTTAATGATATAAAGAATTTCATTGGGTTGCAGCAGCTTCAGGATTCTGTTGTTGACGGACTTCCTGTATTTAAATACACGCAAAATGCCCATGTATATCTGTATGGTTTCGATGCAGGTGTTCATTTTCACCCACATTTCGCCCATAAACTTCACATTGAAGAATCCTTATCGATCCTTTATGGTGAAACAAAATCAGGAAATTCAATTTCTTTGATTCCTCAGCCTCGCTTACGCTCAACGTTCAAATTTACGCCCGATATGAAAAGTAATTTCAAGATCGAAAGTGCTGTATTGAGTTATATGATGAATTTTGAACAAAGGAATATCGGGCTAAATGAAACTGCCTCGCCCTTTTATCATACGATGAATTTCGGACTGAATTTTTATTGGGAATCGAATATCCCACTACATATTTCTACGGGAATTAAAAACCTATGGAATGAAAAGTATATAGATCATCTATCTCGCTTAAAGAATATAGGACTGGAAAGTCAAGGTCGTAATGTATACCTTTCGGTTAGATACGATTTTGAGAAAAAGTTGAAAACAAAAAAGGGAGAATAATCTTCTCCCTTTTACTATAACTATTTAATCTATTAATAATAGATTGCTCTTTGCACTTTAGTTACGTGTTTTGCCAAACGAATAACTTGTTTCGTGTATCCGAATTCGTTGTCATACCAAGCGTATAAAACGACATTTTTACCGTCATTAGAAACTATCGTAGCGTGCGAATCATAAACTGAACAGCACGTATTTCCAATGATGTCGCTTGATACTAATTCTGGGTCAACCGAATAGTAGATTTGATTCACCAAGTCTCCATTCAAAGCAGCATCTCTAATCAAAGCATTAATGTCTTCCAGCGTAGTCTCTTTTTTCAATTCCAGACTTAGGATTGCCAATGAACCATTTGGAGTTGGTACACGCACAGCGTTTGCTGTCAACTTATCTTTAAGATCTGGAATAACCTTTGTAACTGCAGAACCTGCACCCGTTGAAGTAATTACCATGTTGATTGCCGCAGAACGACCACGTCTTGGTTTCTTGTGCATGTTATCCAACAAGTTTTGATCGTTGGTGTAAGCATGAACAGTTTCAATATGCCCTTTTACAACACCATATTTGTCGTTAACGACTTTAAGGATAGGTGAGATTGCATTTGTAGTACAAGAAGCAGCAGAGAAAATTGTTTCATTTTCAACATCCAATGTTCCTTGATTAATACCATAAACAACATTTGGGATCTCTTTACCAGGTGCAGTTAAAAGGACTTTAGAAACACCTTTCGCTTGCAAGTGGCGAGATAATGCTTCACGATTAGTGAAAACTCCTGTGTTGTCGATAACCAAAGCATTGTCAATACCATAAGCAGTATAGTCAATGTCTTCCGGGTTCGAAGCGTCGATCATTTTCACGATCTGACCATTAATAATAATTGCACGATTTTCAAGGTCCTCGATAACAGAACCTTTAAATGCTCCGTGAACTGAATCATGACGCAATAAGGAAGCTCTTTTAATAATGTCTGCATCAGATGCGCCGCGTGTAACGATAGCACGCAATCTTAATTGCTGACCTTTACCGGCTTGTTTGATCAACTCTCTGGCAGCCAAACGACCGATACGACCAAATCCATACAATACAACATCACGAGGTTCGAACTTAGTAAGGTTTTCAGAAGAGTAGCTTCCAAGTTTATTTTTAAGGAAATCAGCCTTTGAAGAGAAATTTTCTTTTTCAGCCAACCATTCACTTGATAATTTACCAATGTCCAATTTAGCAGGAGCTAAATCTAATTTTAAAATTTCTTCAGCTAATTCTGATGACGTGAACACGTCGATTGGTTTGTTCACTACATTCCTTGCATATTCATGCAAGTTTAAAATCTCAGAAACAGTAATGTCGGTAAGGTGATTTCTGAACAAAACAAGTTCAATCCCTTTGTCGTACATTAATTCTCCAACCTTACTTGCTAATTTCACAGCAGCACGTTCTCTTTCGATGTGCATTTTCAGTTCCTTTTCGTAACCTACGGCAGCTTCCATTGATAAAATTTAAATTGTTGTTTTTTTATTTTATAAAGCAAAAAAGGCTAACCACGTGAGTAGTTAGCCTTTTAAGTATGTTTATCCCAAATATGCTTTGAGTAATTTGTTGCGAGATGTGTGTCTCAATCTTCGAATGGCTTTTTCTTTAATTTGACGAACTCTTTCGCGAGTCAAATTAAATTTGGCGCCAATCTCTTCAAGCGTCAATCCATGATTCATTCCAATTCCGAAAAACAATCGAATGATCTCTCTTTCCTTGTCTGTCAACGTGCTTAGCGATCTTTCGATCTCTTTTTGCAGTGACTCTGCCATCAACGCGTGATCTGCCTTAGGTGAGTCTGTGTTTGCCATTACATCCATCAATGTTCCTCCGTCTTCGGATGTAGATAGTGGAGCATCCATCGAAACGTGGCGTCCTGAAACATTCAAGCTTTCTTTGATCTTGTCTTCTGGAACTTCAAGCGCTTCAGCAAGTTCTTCTGCTGATGGTGGACGCTCAAATTCTTGTTCTAGTCGAGAGAATGCTTTGTTAATTTTGTTCAATGATCCAACCTGATTCAACGGTAGGCGTACAATTCTTGCCTGCTCAGCCAATGCTTGAAGGATCGATTGACGAATCCACCATACTGCGTAAGAGATAAATTTAAATCCCCTGGTTTCATCAAATTTTTGTGCCGCTTTGATCAAACCTAAATTCCCCTCGTTGATAAGATCGGGTAATGTTAATCCTTGGTTTTGATATTGTTTGGCAACTGATACCACGAAACGTAAATTCGCTCTGGTTAATTTTTCGAGGGCTCTTTGGTCCCCCTGCTTTATTTTTCTTGCTAATTCTACCTCTTCCTCAGCAGTTATTAATTCCTCTTTACCGATATCCTGTAGATATTTGTCTAAGGACTGGCTTTCGCGATTGGTAATCGACTTTGTGATTTTTAGCTGTCTCATTCTTGTCTGATAATTCTTCCTTTTAGCTTTTTTCGAGGGAAAAACGGATGCAAAGGTACAACCAAAAAAACTTCATTTCCAAAAAAAAAATACAATTATTTTGGCTGTGCCCATTACTCAAAAACCGTGCCCAATCAAGATTTTAACTATAGACCGAAGCCAAAGTAATCTTTCTTGCCACTTTCTGTCAGTACCTCTAAAAGTATTCCCTTATTTACACCGTTCAATTTGTTGGTTAACTGCTCAACAGTTTCGATCGATTCATTGTTCACTTTTGTGATGATCATTCCTGGTTGAAGACCAATGGATTTAAGCTTTCCGGCATTTAATGATGCTATTTTTACCCCTGAATTAACGTTAAGTTCTTTCTTTTCCTTTGATGTTAATTCACGGAAAGTGGCACCCAGAGCGTAATTTTTGGCGATCTCTTCCTTAGAAACCAATTTGGTGTCACCATCTTTATTTCTGAGTACCAATTCTTTGATCTCTTCCTCGTTGTTTTTATTACGAATGGTAAGTGCAACTTTGTCTCCAGGACGTCTTTTGCCTATTTCCTCTTGTAACTCAGCTACAGAATTCACTACCTTGCTGCCTATTTTCAGAATTACCTCGCCATCTTTTACACCAGCTTTATCTGCGCTGCCATCGTCAACAACCTTAGCAATAAAAACACCTTTTGTATTAGGTAGTTTATTTTTCTCTTTGATCTCTTGATTGATATCTGCTATCTGGATACCCAAATAACCACGTTGTACTATTCCGTAGTCTATAAGATCGCGCATTACTTTTTGTACCAAGTTTACCGGTACAGCAAAAGAATATCCGGTATAGCTTCCAGTTTGAGACGCAATAGCAGTGTTTATACCAATCAACTCTCCTTTTGTGTTGACAAGTGCACCGCCACTATTGCCAGGATTGACTGCAGCATCAGTTTGAATAAAAGATTCGATTGGAACAACATCCGTTCTTGAGCGATCTGCTAATAGATTTATATTTCTTGCTTTAGCAGATACAATTCCTGCTGTAACTGTTGACGTAAGATTAAAAGGGTTACCTACTGCAAGTACCCATTCGCCAACATGTAAATCATCACTGTTGCCCAAGGCGATTGGACGAAAACCTGAGCCTTCAATTTTAAGAACAGCAATATCGGTACTTGGATCCGCACCTACTAATTTTGCTGTATATTTTGAATTGTCGTTAAGAATTACTTCAATTTCACTTGCATTATCAATAACGTGATTATTCGTAACAATATAACCTTCTGAAGATATTATTACACCCGAGCCCGAACCTGAACCAAATTGTTTGAATTCGCGTCCACCAGCTCCTGGTCCATAAAAGAACTCTTGAAAAGGATCTCGCTGAAAAGTCGTTTTTACCACTTTGGTGGTAACGTGAACTACTGAGTTAATAGTGTTTTCAGATGCCTCGACAAAATCCACTGCCAAATTTGCCCCCGTATAGGTGGTTTTATGTACTGGAAAATTATTTCCATCAATGACATTATCTGACAGATTGTCAATCGGGCTGGTTTGTAAAAGTAAAAAAACGCCAAAAGGCAACATACCCCCAAGTATACCTAGGCCTAAGTTTTTCATATTGTCTTTCATATTTCTTTAAATTATTTTAGGTTTTGAAACAACAATAATAACGCCAATGAGATAAATAGTGACACACTGACCGTGTTAAAGATTGTTAAGCCTAAAGCCTGTGAAAAGCAATAGAATTAAGTATCTTTGTTTTATGGCTGAGAATATTTTATTTGAAAAGTATCAGGGAACAGGCAATGATTTTATCATGTTAAACAACCTAAGTGGGGACTTTGATTTTTTGACCTCTGCAGACATCCAAAAATTGTGTAATCGAAGATTTGGAGTTGGTGCAGACGGCTTGATAAAAATAAATGCCTCAGATAAATATGACTTTTATGTCGATTATTCAAATTCTGACGGAAGTAAGAGTTTTTGTGGTAATGGCGCGCGCTGCGCGGTTGCTTTTGCGGGTAAATTAGGCATAGACGTCAGTAATACAACTTTCGATGCCATTGACGGGGTGCACAATGCAAAAATGATCGGGAAATCTGTTAATCTGGCTATGAATCCAGTGCAATTGATTCAGCAATTTTCCGATAGTTACGTCTTGGATACAGGATCACCTCACTATGTGACCAAGGTTTCTGAAATTGCAAAGTGTGACATTGTGGAGTATGGCAGATCTGTGCGTTATTCGGATCTGTTTAGAAAAGAAGGGGTCAATGTAAATTGTATGGAGATTATACAGCCTAAAAAAATCGCTGTAAGAACCTATGAGCGCGGGGTGGAGAATGAAACCTATTCTTGTGGAACCGGAGCTGTGGCGTCTGCATTGGTGTATGGTATGGAAAGTGGTGTCTTTGGTGAAATGGAAGTTGAAGTGCATGTGAAAGGAGGGAAATTGAGTGTTAGCTTCAATCGTGACGGCGAAACAAATTTTACATCCATTTATCTTCAAGGTCCAGCAATATTTGTGTTCAATGGTGAGATTGAATTATAGCTTTAATTTTGAACGAGTAACTCCTTGGTATTCAGATGTTAAATTGAGTAATGGAGTTTTCTTATGGGTATGGCATGCAGATAAAATACCACCACATGTGGGTTGTTCGTTTGGTGGGGAATATTACAGTTTAAAAGTAAATGGTAAGGATGAGAAATTACCAGTTGAATCGGTATTGCAAGTAATCATTGGGAAGAAAATCCCTACATTTATTATTGAAATTAAAACAATTGATCATCTCGAAATTGGTGATTCATTTGGTAATTATAAAGCTGCACAGGAAAGTGTCGCTACCTGTATTGATCCTATTTTAAAGTGGTTGAGAATGCCGGTTGAAGTGAAAAAACTTTCAGATCTTTTACAACATCTGCATAACAGAAATGAAATTTCTAGGGTTTATAGTTTAAATTTAAATCCTGAATTTAGAGGTATACTGAATTATAGCGAAAATGAAATTCAACTTCGTTTAAAACAATTGCAAAATGCTCAAAGGAAATAAAGTTTTCTTACGTATGGTTGAACCTTCGGATGCAACCAAATTGCTACTTTGGGAAAATAATCCGCATCACTGGAAGGTAACGGACACTGAAGTTCCTTTTTCAATGCATGCTATTTTACAGTTGATAGAGCAGCAGCAACAAATTCGTTCTACCGGACAGTTAAGAATGATCATCTGTGATATTCAAACGAGGGAGGCACTTGGGGCCATTGATCTTTATGACGTTGATTTTCGTAATGGCAATGCTGCAGTTGGAATCTTGATAGGCGATGAAATTAATAAAGGGAAGGGCTATGCTAAGGAAAGTCTTCAGTTAATGATCGAATACGCAAAAAATTATCTTGCTTTACATAATTTATACTGTTCCATTCAATCTGATAATGAATTAAGTATCTCTTTATTTAAAAAGAATGGATTTCAATCCGTAGGTATCCGAAAGGAATGGTATCTTCATAAAGGAAAACGAATTGACGAACATATTTTACAACTATGTCTAAAAGATTAAAAATTATTTTAATTGCGGCTGTCTTGCTTTTAGGCGGAATCGTAATGTATCCAAAACTGGATCTTTTTCTGAGTAGCCGAAAAACTACTGAAAACATAGTAGAGGTGCCTATTTACATCGATAGGGAGATGACTGCTGAAGAATTAGGGGATTTACTTTTTGAAGAAAAGGTGATAGATGATGTAAAGTCATTTATTAAAGTAGCAGATTATAAAGCTATCAATCAAAGTAATATTGCATTAGGTAAGTATATTATTTCACCGAAAACTGAGTATAGATCCCTTTTAAATGGTTTTAGAATAAATGCCGCGGGAAATGGTAATGCGGA
>JBFHIN010000030.1:0-12000 GCA_041596415.1 Crocinitomicaceae bacterium
GATCGCCTACCGAGAAATAAACACTGGTATGGAACACCTGGCTTTGGTAAAAGGAGAATGGGAAAAAGACGAAGAAGTACTAATTCGTGTGCACTCCTCTTGTATTACTGGTGATATTTTCGGATCATGCAGGTGTGATTGCGGTCCTCAGCTGCACAAGGCGATGGAAATGATCGAAGAGGAAGGCAAAGGGGCGATTATTTATATGAATCAGGAAGGACGAGGAATTGGTCTTATGAACAAGCTCAAGGCTTATAAATTGCAAGAAGAAGGATACGACACGCTAGAAGCAAATTTAAAACTTGGATTCAAAGGTGATGAGCGAGATTATGGAATTGGTGCACAAATAATTCGAGATCTTGGAATATCAAAAATGAGATTGATGAGCAATAATCCTACAAAACGTAAAGGACTTATTGGTTACGGACTTGAGGTGGTAGAAAACGTTTCATTAGAAATTGAAAGTAACGAGCACAACGTACTTTATCTGAAAACTAAAAGAGATAAGATGGGTCACGTGTTAAAGTTAAAGAACAAATAATGCTAGTTGCAAGAGGTATTCATAAAGCATACGATTCACTTCAGATTCTTAAAGGCATTGACCTCGTAATAGAAAAAAGTGAGGTGGTATCGATCGTAGGATCATCCGGTGCAGGAAAGACAACGCTTTTGCAAATTTTAGGAACACTCGACCGTCCAGACAAAGGAAATGTGGAATTTAACGGCATTGATCCTTTTTCAATGAGTTCGAAGAAACTCGCCGCATTCCGAAATATGAATATCGGATTCATTTTCCAATTCCATCAATTACTTCCGGAGTTTACAGCAATTGAAAATGTGATGCTTCCTGCACTTATTCAGGGGATGTCTATGGAAAGTGCCAAAAGAGAAGCCATGAATTTGTTGGACAGAATAGGCCTAAAATTACGCGCCAATCATCGACCTAATGAACTTTCAGGAGGAGAACAACAGCGTGTGGCCGTTTGTAGAGCACTCATCAATAAACCCCAAGTAATTTTTGCGGATGAGCCTTCAGGAAACCTCGATTCGGTAAATTCGAAGGAATTACATGAGTTATTTTTTGCCTTGCGCGACGAATTTGGTCAAACATTCGTTATCGTTACACACAATGAAAGTCTTGCCAACATGGCCGACCGTAAATTGGTCATGAAAGACGGTCTAATTTTAGTTTGATGAAGTTTTCAGAAGAAGAACTGATCGAATTTCTAAATTTCAAGGCGGAACACTACGAAAATCCCAAGTTCATTGAATCAGACCCGATTCAAATCGCTCATCAGTTTTCAAAAAAGGAAGACATCGAAATCATCGCATTTATAATTGCAACAATCGCTTGGGGCAATCGTAAGTCGATCATCTCCAATGGACAAAAGCTCGTGGAGATCATGGAAAGTGCGCCGCATGAATTTCTAATGGACTTCAACTCTAAATCACTTAAAAACAGCCATTTCGTTCACAGGACCTTCAATAAAATGGATCTTGATTTTTTTCTACAACAATTGAAACATATTTATTCAGAAGGCGGTTTAGAAATCTATTTCGATGAAAAAGAAAATTCGCTATGCATGAAGGACAGGATTGTGCGTTTTCGAAACGGATTTCTGAGAGACACACCTGAACACCGCAGCAGTAAACACATTTCCAATCCCGACAAGAATTCTGCTGCTAAACGTCTTAACATGTTTTTGCGCTGGATGGTGCGTGACGCAAAAAATGGTGTCGATTTCGGTTTATGGAAAAATGTGAGCACGAAATCGCTGATGATCCCTCTTGATGTTCATACCGGAACCGTTGCCCGTAAGCTAGGTTTATTGCAAAGAACACAAAATGACTGGAAAGCGTTGGAAGAACTGATGACAAAATTGCGAAGCTTCGATGCAAACGACCCCGTAAAATACGACTTTGCGCTCTTCGGATTGGGTGCATTCGAAAAGTTTTAATGTTTATAAGTTGCTGTTCAAACAATCTATATTTTAGCTACATTTGAGACATGAAGTTTGTACATCCAGAATTTCTTTGGGCGCTATCAGCCATAGCAATTCCGATCATCATTCATTTATTTAATTTCAGGAAGTACAAAACGCTTTATTTTTCAAGCCTAACCTTCATTAAAAAAGTTGATCAACAAACTAGATCAACAAAGAAACTTAAGCACTTACTGGTACTTTTCTTGCGTATTTTAGCTATCACAGCTGCCGTACTCGCTTTCGCGCAACCCTATTTTCCTGTTGATAAATCTTCTTCCCCATCAGGAAAACCGGTATTAGCCATTTACATAGATAATTCATTTTCCATGACCTCTAAAGGAACGGATGGTGAATTAATTTCCGAAGCGCGAGAATTCGCCAGAAAAATGATCAATCAGACCAGTGCAGACACCCGCATTTTACTTTCAACAAATATGATGAATGGGATCGAACAACGTTTGATCTCTAAAATAGAAGCATTGGATCAGTTGGATAAAATAGAACCCATTTCAATAACCCGCAGATTAGACGATGTTATCAATTGGCAAAAAGGCGTGATCGATCAAGAAAATGAGACAAAACAAAAAATCGGAACGAGACAATTCGTTTTTTTCTCTGACTTTCAAAAATCTACCGCGCGCTTCAATCAACTCAATAAAGATTCATTGTCCTACTTCTACCCTGTTCTGCTCAAGCCTCAAAAAAGAGAGAATATCTACATCGATTCGATCTGGTTTTCTTCACCCATCCGCAAAGTGGGTCAAAACAATGAATTAAATATCCGTATTGCTAATTCAGGCGACGCCGAGGCATTAAATCTTCAGCTCAGGGCGGAGATCAATGGAATTCGACGCGACGCATTTGTCGATATCCCTGGCCTTGGAAAGCAAACAACACAAATCAATTATTCTGAAGTAAAACCCGGCTATAAAAAAGGCAAGATCACAATAAATGATCGTCAACTTTTCTGGGATGACGATTTTTACTTTTCCTATTTTGTAGACGACAAAACAGATGTGTTGATCTTGAACGGTGAACAAAGCGTGGATGCCGTTGAAAAAGTTTATCGATTGGAAAAGTATTATCAGACCGATGTGAAGGAATACAATGCTTTTACGCTTGACCAATTAAAAGGAAAAGACCTTGTCATTCTCAATGGTATTAATTCAATTCCAAGTGGAACAAAAGCAATTCTTGAAGATTTTGCCAGAACCGGTGGAACGATTGCATTATTTCCCGGTACAAAGATCAATTTTGGTGATTGGAACGCAATGCTCACCTCATTTGATATGCCTGGATTGGGTCCATTACGAAATAACGGAACCAAGATTGAAAAACTCATGTATGAGGATCCATTCTTTTCAGGTATGTTTGAAAAAAAACCTGGTAATCTCAATATTCCTGCGCTCAAGACAGTGTATTCCGTTACCGGAGGTCAGAAATCACAATACTTAGATCTTATACGATTGCAAAATGGTCAAGGATTGTTCATGCATAGCAGTGGTCAACTGAACGTGTTTTTGTTTTCAAGTTCTTTACATCCCGATTTTGGAAGTTTTACCAGTGACGCGATCTTTCCTTCCATCCTTTTGCGCGTAGGGGAATTAAGTCAACGAAAGGCTCCCTTAACCGTAACGATTGGTTCGGATAATAATTTCCCCGTCTATTCGAAACGCAACAACGATCAAGCTGTGCATTTGGTGAACGATCCAATTGACTTTATTCCATCGCTTAAAACCGTTGGATTAATCAACTACATTTCCCTCTCAGGACAAGAAGCGCTCGAAACCTTGACAGCGGGTACATATAAAATGACCGATCCGTCCTTCCTGGGGTATTTATCCATGAATTATGATCGCATTGAATCCGACATATCGGCATATGATAAAACGACCATCGAAGATTCTTTAAGCTTGAATGGAATAAAAAATGTAACCATGAGTGAAGTGGCAGATACCCACAGTTTAACAAAGATCGACCTGGAAAAACCCAAAGAATTTTGGAAACTCTTCATATTGTTATCCCTGATATTCCTACTACTTGAATTAATTGTATTAAAATTTTGGAAATAGTTAATTATTGAATTGTATGACCGTTCTCATTAAAAAAGCACACATCCTAGACCCTAAGTCGTCTTTTTATCGTCAAACGATGGACATTCTTGTCAAGGAAGGAATAATTGTTCAAATTTCAAAAGACATTTCTGACGATCAAGCCAATATTATTGAGGGAAATAAATTATGTGTTAGTCAGGGTTGGGTCGATCTGAAAGCTCATTTTTGTGACCCGGGTGAAGAACACAAAGAAACCATTGAAAGTGGTTTGGATGCTGCGGCTTACGGTGGATACACACATGTGGCAATTTTACCAAGCACAAATCCAGTGGTTACCAACAAAACACAAGTTGAATACCTTTTGAGAAAATCAGAAAATCAAATCACCAACCTGCATGTAATTGGAACGATCACTGAAAAAATGAAAGGTGAAAACCTGGCGGAAATGTACGACATGTACCAAAGTGGTGTACGTATGTTTTCGGACGACCTAGTTCCTTTGAACGCTGGTATTTTATATAGAGCACTTTTGTACAGTAAGAATTTCAACGGTAAAATCATTTCATTTCCCAGAGAAATTGCCATTGCCGACAGAGGTATGGTAAATGAAGGGGAAGCATCCACCAAGACGGGATTAAAAGCAGATCCTGCTGTAGCTGAAATAATTCAGCTCGAAAGAGATCTTCGGTTGATAGAATACACTGATTCGTCGATTCACTTTACGGGAATTTCATGCGCCGAAAGTGTACGATTGATAAAGGAAGCAAAAGAAAAGGGATTAAAAGTAACGGCTGATGTTCACGTCATGAATTTACTCTTCAATGAAACCATCATGCTTGATTTTGAGTCAAATTATAAGGTAATGCCTCCTCTACGTAGAGAGGCCGATCGTTTGGCTTTATGGGCAGGGCTTAAAGACGGGACGATAGATGCCATCGTTTCAGATCACAGACCATACGATACCGAAGAAAAAGATGTTGAGTTTGACCATGCAGCCTTCGGTACAATACAATTACAAACTGTTTTTGCAAGCCTGGCTGAATGTCCTGAATTTGACGCTGAAACTGTAATTCATGCACTTTCTGTCGCCCCTCGTAAAATATTAGGAATTGAATATCAAACCGTTGAAGAGAATCAATCAGCAGATCTCACTATTTTCGATATGGAAGAAGAGTGGATTTTTGATACTTCTAAAATCATTTCAAACACTAAGAACTCGCCATTTGTTGATAAGAAGTTTAAATCGCGTGTAAAAGGAATTATCAATAAAAGTAAATTCGCAAGTATAGTATAAGGTCATGGCGGCGAAAAGCTCATTTTTAAAGCAATTCTGGAAACAGAAGAAGATGATAGGTGCAATGGCACCAAGTTCAAGATTTTTAGCTTCAAAAATGTTGCAAAATGTTGATTTGAATGCTGCGAAAGTGCTCGTAGAACTTGGACCAGGCACGGGGGTATTCACACATGAGATCATCGAAAAAATGCCAAAAAGCTGCACTCTACTCGTTTTTGAGCTAAATGAAGATTTTGTCAATAATTTACAAAAATCTATTGCTGACGATCGCGTGCATATTATTCATGACTCTGCAGCAAAAATACAGGATTACCTCAATGAGTACGCGTTGGATAAAGCGGATGCCATAATATCCTCATTGCCTTTGGCTAATTTCCCAAAAGATTTAAGATTGGAAATTTTACAAGCTTCCTATAATGCATTGAAAAAAGGCGGTAACTACATTCAGTTCCAGTATTCGCTACAATCTAAAAAACAGATCAACGCTGTTTTTGACAAAGTAACTATCGATTTCACTCCGTTGAACTTTCCACCTGCATTTATTTATACGTGCGAGAAAAGCCTTTAAGTTATTTCATTCTGTATAAACCTTTTGGGTATTTATCTCAATTTTCAGGAGAGAATACGGATATGCTATTGGGCGATCTTTTTGAATTTCCAAAAGATGTATATCCAGTTGGCAGACTGGACAAAGATAGCGAAGGATTACTTTTACTAACGAATGACAACTTCTTTAAAACCAAACTATTAAACCCTGAGCAAGAGCATTATAAAACGTATTGGGTACAGGTAGAAGGATCTATTTCAGAAGAAGCCATCAAAAAGCTTTCTGAGGGCCTAATTGAAATCAAACATCAAGGAAAAAGTCATCGCGTAAAAAAAGCCAAAGTCAAAATAATAAGTGATCCTGATCTTCCTGAGCGAGACCCTCCCATAAGATTTCGTAAAAATGTACCAACATCTTGGATTGAAATCAATCTAAGTGAAGGGAAAAATCGACAAGTAAGAAAAATGACTGCGGCTGCTGGATTTCCTACCTTACGTCTAGTTCGTGTTAAAATTGGAGCACTCAGTATTTTAGGTAAAAAACCTGGTTTCGTGGCCAAATTAACAAATATGGAAGCACTTAAAGCTTTTTTAACTACTGAACACTAAGTAAAAGCACCCAAAAAATAAGTGATTCTGTCTTTGGTATCATTCTTGTCTATCTTCACATAAACAAAAATGATTTAGTCATGAAAACGAAACTAGACATACAGAAAATACTCAATACGAAGGAGAAATCATCTAAGAAATCAACTTTTGATCAGGCATTATTAGGCTTAGGAGTGAGATATACCAAAAAATAAGAAATTTTACATATCTCCACCCGACTCAAAGTTCGATCCTCTATTCTTATTTGAAAGTTCTAATTTCCCGAACTTGTACGAGCAAGTAACAAAAAATCTTCTTGTTAACCATTTAAATTCGGAGGTTTGTGTGATACCTGGTTGATTAATCTCCATTTCAAAACCTTGTTGATTAAATATATCAGTCACCCTACCTCCCACGTTCCATTTCCCATCGGCTAAACTCTTTTCAAATGAGATGTTAAAAGGACCTTTTCTTTGCGCTCTACCTTGAACAGTCACTCTTGGCGCATTGTACTGAGCATTGATCTGAATAGAAGCAGTCTTTTTCCAAAAATCTATAGTTCCCGAATATTTTGCATTCCAGTTTGTACCGGAAACATTCCAATTTGCTGTAGTATTATCATCTCTATAGCTAGTATAATTACCATTAATTGAAATTGTATTTCTGAACCACTTCACCGGTTTATACACCAAAACAATCTCTGCTCCTGTACTGTTACTTTGATCTAAATTCGCGAATGTTACAGCAGATGTATTATTGACATAATATTCCTTAACGCGCGTTATAACACCTGTTGTATGACGATAAAAAACAGCAGCGGTTAAGGTGATTTTTTTCATGACATTCGAATATCCAAGATCATAAGAATCAATGTATTCCGGCTGAAGGTAAGGATTTCCTTTTCTGAGGTTCAAGGGGTCAGCATAACTAGTGAACGGATTCAAATCATCAGCTGAAGCTCGATTAATCCTTTTGGAATAACTAAGACTTATCTCTGCTTTCTCCTTTAATGAATATCGTACATGAACAGAAGGGAAAAAATTAAAGTAATCGTTAGTGATTTTAGCTGTATCAGAAATGAGATTGGGGATTTGATAGGCTTGCTCCAAACGAATTCCACCTTGGTACTTCCATTTGTTTCTTTGTTGACCAAAAATTCCATAAAAGCTATACACTTGCTCGTTATATTCGTATAAAAAATTAGCCAAAGTGTCTTCTGTGTAAACTCCTGATAAAGTATCCAACGATTCGGAATAGGTATCCACACCTTGCTGTCTGACAATCGCTTTTACCCCGGTTTCAATGCGAGCATTCAGTTTAGGATAGATCTTCGTAAGATCAAATTGCGCAGTAGTAATGTTATTTTTTTCCGTATTGAAAAGCTGTTGTTTTAGGACAGCCATATTAGCAGGTGTAGTAGTATTAAGGTACTCTGTCTGTATGTAGTATCCTTTTGTTTCAGAGTTCCCATAGGATTGATTCAAATCAACGACAATATTTCCCAGATCCTCCTTAAATTCATACTTATAATTCAAATTCACATCCAAATTAAGATTATTAGACGGATCATCAGAAGATCTTCTCCATATACGTATCAGATTGCTGTCTTGGTCTTTTTGGGTATTCCATTGATCTCCGGTTCTGGTACGTACACCATTACTTCCTGTAGTAGAAACAGAAAAAAACTGTCTGTTCTTAAGATAAAAATCAGAACCAAAGCGAAAAGTATTTCCTGCATTTAGATCTGTTCCCTCTCTGGTTTGTTTAGTTGTGACACTTGAATCAGAAGAAAATTGCTGTATCAGGTTTGAATAATTATTACGATAACCTTCCAAATAACGCCCAGAATAATTCAGATATAGGTTCATTTTAGGATTACGGTAACCTAAAATGATTGATCCGTCAGCAACATTCCCTGACTTTAAATTTCCTGAACCTGCATTTGCCGTAATGAGCCCATTAAATCCTCTCAGTTTATTTTTCTTTAACACAATATTTATAATGCCGGATGTTCCATCGGGATCATATTTTGCTGAAGGATTATTCACGATCTCAATGCGTTCAATAGATCCAGCAGGCAAGGCATCCAATAAAGTTTTACCATTTCCACCCGATAGCGAACTTGGTCTTCCATCAATAAGAATTGTAACTGTCCCCTCACCTCTTAAGGTAATTCTTCCGTCCTGATCAACTTCAACCGAGGGTAAATTATTTAATACTTCATTGGCTGTTCCTCCTTTCACTGAAAGGTCTTCATCAACGTTGTACACTTTTTTATCAATACCGGCTTTCAGCACATCAATATTGGCAACAATTTTAACTTCTTCCAAATTTTGAGTCTTATCCTTACGAAGTTTCAACGTGCCTAAATTAAGATGTGTTACGGATGAACTTAAACTCAAATTATCGATCTGCAGAACTTCGTAACCGGCAAAAGTTATTTTGGCGTAGTATTTACCATATGGAACTTGTTCCAAAACAAACTCCCCGTTTTCTGAAGTATAAATTCCGGCTACGACCGAAGAATCTTTGATTGAAAAAATCCTGACTGAGGCGTACTCAAGAGTCATCTGATTGGCATCATCAATGATCTTACCTACGATCACACCTTGAGAAAAAACAGTAAAACTCGAGCAAAGAAATAGAAATCCCAGAAATGACTTGTGCAATTTGAACATGAAAATCAAAGTAAAGAAAATTGCACAGGATTACTTAAAATTTTAGCTACCGGACACCTGTTCGAAATATCTAACAACCTTTTCCTTTGTTCCTCTGTTATCTCATTCATAAAGCTAATGCGCTTTAGGATTGTCGTACCATTGTTATCTTCAAACATTTCAAGATTAATCACGATTTCACCAATATCCCAACTTTTTCGTTGCGCATACATTCGAAGCGTCATGCCAATACATGAGCCAAGTGCTGTGAGCAGCAGTTCAGTGGGCTTGGGTCCTTTGTCCATTCCTCCAACTTCGGCGGGTTCGTCGGATAAAATAACGTGATCACGCACATTACTTCTAACCTGATAATCTTCACTGATTCTTGATTGTACTTCGGCAACTTTACGCATAACTTTCTCTAAGTTTATCTAATAAATCACTTAAAAGAGTTGCCTCTTCATCGCTTAAATTGGCTTGCATAAAATCACTTATAGAAATAGCTTTATCTATTTGAGTCAACAATTCCATGCCGTCATCAGTAATACTGAGATATACAACACGCCGATCCTCATTACACCTCACACGTTCTATCAGTCCTTTTTCCATCAACTTATCCATTAAGCGAGTTGTATTTGGCGATTTTTCCACCATTCGTTCCTTGATCATATTCACATTTAATGGAACGTCTGTACCTCTTAAAATTCGTAAAATATTGAACTGTGGCATCGAAAGATCATATTTTGCCATAAAGCCTTGCTGAATATTACTCAGGAAATTAGACGTATAGCGTAAATTCACCAAGGCCTTGTGCTGTGGCGACATAAATTTTGCCTTGATAACATCATCGATTTTCATAATGCAAATTTACTTACCCTGGTATTATTTTCAAAATATATCTTTTGAATTATAACCACCTAGCTTCAATAAGTGAAATTTCCGGTCTTTTATCCGCTTCAAATTCTATTAAATGTACACCGGGCAATAAATGCATGAAATTCTCCTTCAAATGTAAAGGTTGCACCAGAGAAAACAACCATAAGTTACGTGCAAAACGGTCATTTTTAACCTTTAACACGCCTTTTCTTGTAACGGGATCATAAGCGACCAGAGAAATATCCACATCTTTATAGGTTAACATTTTGTAATCGCGAACTAAATGAACAAAAGTCCTTTTCAATGACTCACCACGATTATTTCTCCAAGTAAATTCGATCACATAGTTCGATCTTGATATTTTTCCTTCAAGCACTTGCAAACATAACTGGCTGATCTCAACTCCCTTAATCAGCTGAGATATATTGTTCTCCATCAGTAATTTCCCGTTCAAATCATAGACTTTGTAATAAAGTTCGCACATGAAAGTGTCACGCTGATCTGAAAGCAAATAAAAACTTGATTCCCCTTTTTCATTCTTTTTCTCCAAAATAGCCACATCTTCGTAATCTTGTTTTACGCGATACTGAAGCGCCTTCCAATTTCCAAAGTAATCAATACTAGACCAAGTCGGAGCCGGCCAACAATCGTTTAATTGCCAGTATAGCGTTCCTGTACATCTTGGAAAATCGAGTCTGTGTCCACTAATGGCCATACCCACGGCTTCCGCTTGTGTTAGTTGTGATTTATAAACAAAATCTTTAAAATCACAAGGTTTACCATACAGGATAGTAGCATGTTTAAGGATCATCCCATTACCAACATAACTTTTTTGATGATGTTTCATCACGGCATTGTCCAAATCCCATTGTGTTTGATCTGAAAACGTGGACAAAGTGGAAAACTCGGGAAAACTTTGAAAACCGTATTCAGCATTGAAACGTCCAATTTTCTTCCCGAAGTCTTCGATTGGATCTTTTCCATGCCATACACCCCAATAATGTTGTGATCCGTGATTATAAAACTCATCTTTTCCCCAATTACTGAGCGGTGACGTATGCACATAAGGTGAATTTGTAAACATACTTACTGAAGAAGGAATCAGTTGTTTGAAAAGACGGTTGTAGTTTTCTTCCACTTCCTTAGCGTCCTTTCCATGAATATTGTAACGAATCTGAAAACCCCAATTTTTCCAAGCCACATCCACTTCGTTGTTACCATTAAAAAGTGTTAGTGACGGATGAGAAGCAATTCTAGGAATTTGATAATCAAGCTCTTCTTTTACGTTTGTCAGATAATCAGGATTACCCGGATACATGGAACATGCAAACATGAAGTCTTGCCAAACCATAATCCCCAGTGAATCGCAAGTATTATAAAATATCTCATCGGGATAATAACCGCCGCCCCAAACGCGTACCATATTGAAATTTGATTCTGCCATGGTTGCTACCATCTCGATAATTTTTCGGTCAGTTATACGTGAAATAAAAATATCCTGTGGAATATAATCGGCTCCTTTACAAAAGATCAGACGCCCATTCACTTTAATTTCATAACTCGTCCCCCATTGATCAGGTTGCATAACCAATTCCGTTTTTCTAACACCAATATGGACGTTCATGGAATCAACTACAGTTCCGCTCATCGTTCTCAACACCCATTTATCCTTGTACAAGAATTGCTCACCTTGTCCACGGGGCCACCATAACCTAGGTTTGTCTATGGAAACATTTCGGATCAACTTACCCCCCTCCTCTAAAAGCGTATCGGTTCCAAATAATTTACTCTCCCATATGTATTGTGTATTGATACTGACCGAGCAAAACAACTCAAGTGAAACTTTCGCTTCATCCATCGTGATCTCATCAACCCTTATGTTTCTGTTTCGAATTCTAAAATTGTCATAAGCAACAACCTTTGCCGGTTTTATCAATCCAATCGTATTCATTCTTAATGACCAATCCCATCCAAATTGGTATTGAGGTTTTCTGACTAAA
>JBFHIN010000031.1:0-11926 GCA_041596415.1 Crocinitomicaceae bacterium
GCTTGGGTATGTGGTGACGTAACAGTTTGGAAACCATCTGAAAAAACACCTTTGACAGCGATTGCTTGTCAGCAGATCACAACTGAAGTATTTGCAGCGAATGGCGTTCCGGAAGGAGTTTCAGGACTTGTAATCGGTGGTGCTGACCTTGGTAAAATGATGGCTGAAGATAACCGTATTCCATTGGTCTCTGCAACAGGTTCAACAAGAATGGGTAAATCAGTTGGTGCCACAGTTGGTGCTCGTTTAGGTCGTTCTTTATTAGAGTTAGGAGGAAACAATGCAATCATCATTACACCAAGCGCTGACCTTAAAATGGTTGTTCCGGGAGCTGTTTTCGGGGCTGTTGGTACTGCAGGTCAACGTTGTACATCTACTCGTCGTTTGATCATCCATGAAGATATTTATTCTACGGTGAAAGAAGCATTAGTATCAGCTTACGGACAATTGAGAATTGGAAATCCATTGGATCAGAACAATCACGTTGGACCACTTATCGACAAAGATGCCGTTAACGGATATTTGAAGGCATTGGAATTGGCTGTTGAAGAGGGCGGAAAGATCATCGTTGAAGGTGGTGTGTTGAGTGGCGAAGGTTATGAATCTGGATGCTACGTGAAACCAGCAATCGTTGAAGCACATAACCACTTCAGCATTGTACAGCACGAAACATTTGCACCGATCTTATACATTATGAAGTACAGTGGTGGCGTTGAGAATGCGATCAAATTGCAAAACAGCGTACCTCAGGGTCTTTCATCAGCAATTATGACCAATAACTTGAAAGAGTCAGAAGCATTTTTATCATGCGCAGGTTCTGATTGTGGTATCGCTAATGTGAACATTGGTACATCTGGTGCTGAGATCGGAGGAGCCTTCGGAGGTGAAAAAGAAACCGGTGGTGGTCGTGAGTCAGGTTCTGATGCATGGAAAGTGTACATGCGCAGACAAACAAATACGATCAATTATTCGGATAGCCTTCCGCTTGCGCAAGGAATTAAGTTTACGATCTAAGAATAATTCAATAGATACAAGAAAGCCGGGTTTTTCCCGGCTTTTTTAATTTAAATGTATTTCATCACAGCAATTAAGCTTGTGTTTCCTGACGGTTTAATTGTGTTTTAATATGAACATCCCGTTGAGGAAAAGGAATAGTAATGCCATTTTTAGTTAACTCCCTGTAAATGTTCTTTCTTAGGTCCGATTTCAGATCTTCAACAGCAAAGGCATCTTTAGTCCAGAATATCAGCTGAAAGTCAAGCGATGATTCTCCAAAATTCTTGAAACGAATGAATGATTTAGGAGTTTTTTGAATTCTTGCTTCGTCATTCATGCAATTTTCCAACACTTGGGTCACTTGATCGATGTCGGAGCCATAAGCCACGCCAATATCAACTAAAAAACGAACGCTATCTGTATTGTGCGACCAATTCACTACCTTTTCAATAATGAATTTGGAATTTGGAATGATGATCGTTACGCCATCTCGGGTCATTAGCTCAGAACTACGCAAGTTTATCTCGATAACTCTTCCAACTACATTGTCAACTTCAATGATGTCTCCGATTTTGATAGTACCTTCAAATAATAGAAATAATCCACTGACTAGGTCGGCAAAAATATTTTGAAGCCCGAGTCCAATACCAACCAATAACGCGGCTGAACCCGCTAAAATTATCGTGATTTGAATTCCGAGGGCTTCCAACACAAACAACAAGGATAGTACCCAAACAAAATACTTGACAATGAGGTAAATGGAGTGTTTGCGTTTATTGTCGATTTGTGTTTGGATCAGTTTTTTAGGACGCTCGATGATACGACGAATAACCATTAAAAAAATAACCGTTGCCAAAATGATCAACAAAGCACTTATCACATTGCCTAAATGCAAGGTGTAACTACCAAATTTAAGCACTTCAATATCTAAGAATT
Source organism: Crocinitomicaceae bacterium (assembly GCA_041596415.1). GTDB lineage: Bacteria > Bacteroidota > Bacteroidia > Flavobacteriales_D > Crocinitomicaceae > M0103. Next base: position 1,933 of record JBFHIN010000031.1, read on the forward strand.
CAAATTGCGGCATACGAATCTTTTGGTTTTAGTGTGAGCTTAATTTTTTGCTATACCAATTTTAGTGTCTTCAGTTTCTACAAGATCGGTTAATAATGAATTATTATCCAATGGCTCAAAGACAACATCATTGGCCAAAACTTCAGCGCACACGTATTGTTTGTTGGCAAGAATAGCTTCTTGGATCATCGCACTTGTATCCACTTTTAATAAGATCTTATCGGTTACTTCCAAACCAGAGTCTTTTCTTAAGTTCTGAACGCGATTAACCAATTCTCTTGCTATTCCTTCTGAACGCAATTCGTCTGTGATAGTAATATCTAGGGCTACTGTTATATTGCCCTCAGACGCAACTAACCATCCCGGGATATCTTGAGCTGTGATTTCCACATCTTCTCTTTCAAGACGTATGTTTTCACCATCGATAGTACCGTCCCAGCCACCATCACTTTCTAGCTTGTTGATCTGCTCATTGGTGAAGCTAGCTAAAAGTGCTGCAATAGCTTTCATTTGTTTGCCGTATTTAGGACCTATCGTCTTAAAATTCGGCTTGATTCGCTTAACAAGCATACTGTTTTCTTCTTCCAAAAGTTCAAGTTCCTTAACGTTCACCTCTGAAAGTATGAGATCTTTTACGTGAAGTAAATTTTCTGCAAACTGCTTGTTGAGAACCGGGATCATTATCTTTTGTAAGGGCTGACGTACGCGTATCTTTTCCTTTTTACGCAGGGCAAGGATCAAGGATGATACGCGCTGCGCGATGTCCATCTGTGCTTCTAAATCTTCATTGATGTAGGATACATCATATGTGGGGAAATCAGCCAAATGAACTGAATTTACGGCAAATCTTTTGGAAACACTGTTTAGATCCGTGAACAATTGATCCATAAAGAATGGTGCAATTGGCGCTCCTAATAGAGACACGGTTTCCAAACAGGTAAATAATGTCTGATACGCCGATAGCTTGTCACTCGAATCATCACTTTTCCAGAAACGTCTACGACACAAACGGACATACCAGTTAGATAACTGATCAGTCACAAATTCTTGCACCAAACGTCCTGCCTTGGTTGGTTCGTATTCTTCGAATGCAAGATCAACCTCTTTAATGAGAGAATGTAATTTAGACAAGATCCATCGATCTATCTCCGGACGATCGTTCAATGCGATCTCTTTGGACGAAAAATCGAACGCATCAATGTTGGCATAAAGTGCGAAGAAACTATAGGTATTGTATAAAGTTCCAAAGAATTTGCGTTGAACTTCGGTAATTCCCTCCAAATCGAATTTAAGGTTGTCCCAAGGCTGTGCATTGGTGATCATGTACCAACGCGTTGCATCAGGCCCATAGGTCGAAAGCGTTGTAAACGGATCGATAGCATTACCAAGTCTTTTCGACATTTTTTGTCCGTTCTTATCCAACACCAAACCATTGGAAACTACGTTCTTATATGCTACAGAATCAAAGACCATAGTAGCGATCGCATGAAGGGTATAGAACCATCCCCTGGTCTGATCTACTCCCTCAGCAATGAAATCAGCGGGAAATGCGCCGTGCTCATCGATCAGCGTTTTATTTTCGAAAGGGTAGTGCCATTGTGCATAAGGCATAGCACCTGAATCAAACCATACATCAATGAGATCTGCCTCACGATACATCGGTTTACCGCTTGGAGAAACAAGCACGATTTTATCTACGTAGTTCTTGTGCAGGTCAATCTTCGAATAATTCTCATCCGACATATCACCAACTTTGAAATCGACAATTGGATTACTGTCCATTACCCCTGCCTTGACAGCCTCATCACAGGCATTTTTCAATGATTCTACTGAATCTATACAGATTTTCTCATCACCTTCCTCTGTCGACCAGATAGGAATTGGAATTCCCCAATAACGTGAACGCGAAAGGTTCCAATCGTTGGCATTTTCCAACCATTTTCCAAATCTTCCAGTTCCTGTAGACTCAGGTTTCCAGTGAATAGTGTTATTCAGGGCGATCATGCGCTCTTTCACTTCAGTCACTTTGATGAACCAAGAATCTAAGGGATAATACAACACCGGTTTGTCGGTTCTCCAACAGTGCGGATAACTGTGCACATATTTTTCTACCTTAAAAGCTTTGTTTTCAGTTTTCAGCTTGATAGCGATAAGAACATCTGCAGACTTTTCCGGAACTTCGTCGTCGTTATAATATTCGTTTTTCACGTACATGCCCGCCAATTCTGACATCTCAGGACGAAAACGACCCTGAAGATCAACTAGCGGCACTAAATTTCCTTTTTCATCTTTCACTAACATCCCCGGAACACCAGCGTCCTTTGCTACTTTAGCATCGTCCGCTCCAAAAGTAGGTGCCGTATGAACGATACCCGTTCCATCCTCCGTGGTAACGAAATCACCACCAATCACAACAAAAGCCTTTTCAGCATCTTCTGCAGGTAAGGTGTACGGCAATAATTGTTCATATTTCAAACCGATCAATTCTTTACCTAAACAGGTACCGGTAACAAAGTATGGAATGACCTTATCACCTGAATTATAATTCGAAAGCTCAGATTCATCTTCGACAGCTTTATAACCTTTACCGAATTGATAGCCGACAAGATTTTTTGCCAATATTACCTTGATTGGTTCATGAGTATATTGATTATACGAGTGAACAAGAGCATATTCGATGTTGGGTCCTACTGTCAAAGCTGTATTTGATGGCAAAGTCCAAGGTGTTGTCGTCCATGCCAATAAATGCATATCCTTTGTAGTTCCGAAAGGTGAGCTTTGACCTTCGATAAGCTTAAACTGTGCAACAACAGTTGTATCAGTAACATCTCGGTAACATCCCGGTTGGTTTATTTCATGAGAAGAAAGACCTGTTCCGGCCTTTGGTGAATAAGGCTGGATAGTGTATCCTTTGTACAATAAGTCTTTGTTGTAGATCTGTGCCAATAACCACCAAACCGATTCCATGTACTTTGGATCGTAGGTGATGTACGGATTTTCCATATCCACCCAATAACCCATTTTTTGGGTAAGATCGTTCCAGATATCCGTGTAGCGCATTACTGCTTCTTTACAGGCTTGGTTGTATGCGTCAACCGATATTTTGTTTCCGATATCTTCTTTAGTGATCCCCAATTCTTTTTCAACACCAAGTTCAACAGGAAGTCCATGGGTATCCCATCCGGCTTTTCTTTTTACCTGGTATCCTTTAAGCGTTTTGTAACGACAAAAAATATCCTTGATCGTGCGACCCATAACGTGATGGATGCCCGGTAAACCGTTAGCCGAAGGAGGTCCTTCGAAGAAAATAAAAGGAGTTTTTCCTTCTCTGGTCGTTATCGACAAATTGAAAATGTTCTCCTTTTCCCATTTTTCCAATACGCTATCAGCAATATTTGGGAGATTAAGTCCTTTGTATTCAGGATATTTTTGTGACATATCGATTCAATGAAATGAATGCGCGAAGATAGTAAAAATGAACGTAAAATACCCCTTCAACTTGGCATTTAGAGGGAAAAAATAAGAGCTAAGGAAACTAGCGGTTTCTCCCGATTCTATTTGCGATCCTCACGTGTGAGAATTAATTCTCGTGCCAGTCGAAACGTTTCTTTTCGTAAGGGAAGATATCAGCTAATTCGCCTGAATAGTAGAATTCATACGCCACCGATCCAAAAGTGTACTGAGCACCATGAATATCGTATGTGGCGCCACCAACCGCGGGATTCTTTTTTGGGATAGAGCGATGAAATCCTAAATTGAACAATGAAGCTAGAATTTCCGGACGATTGTCGATAGGGAAGCCCGCTCGTTCCCATTGCATTTTCACTTGTTTCAAGAAAACAGCTGCGTACAAATAAGAATAGTAATGATTTTTGAATTGTACCAAACGTCTCAAACGCAGATTCATGGTGTCGTTGCTCGGATTTCGATAACTGTGGACGGTGTCATAATCCAACAGGTGCGCATATTTTTTACCTAGATAAAAGACGCTGTTTGAATCTTTGAGATGATGTTCGATACGCATCGCAGTATTTTCTTTGATGCCTGTTACCCCATAGGATAAGTTATTTTCAAGCGCCAATACTTTCAATGGTCCGATATAGCGTTTGTAAGATTCACGATTAGAATTGAATAAGCGGATCTGCTCACCCACCAGACAAGCAACGATCAAGCGACCCTCCACACCGGTTGCCTTGGCTACAGAATCAATATAGATTTTGTCTTTGGCAACGGCAATTTTAAAATCCTGCCATTCATGGATATTCATCCAGTTGAAAACACTGAGTCCGGTGATTTTCTGGGAATTTCGGATGCGTGCTCTCATTTTCTTGAGTTCGGCTTGGTATTTACGGTTTTTCGACAAACGAATATCAACAGCATCCAGCATTTGGAGCACCAAACGTTCGTCCTGATGTTTGGTGTAAACGCTTAGGATGTACTCTGCGTTTTTAGGGTAAAATTCATTAAGCACCAAGACCCTGTTCATCACCTCAAAACGGTGCTTGGCCATCGAAACACTATCTATCTTAAACGATTGATTGTACTTGTCATGCATTTCCTGAAAATAACGATTGTTGTTGTCAACCATCCCACTTTCTCGGGTCCAGTTAAATTTCATAGCAAAATAAGTGAGCGTTAGGAAAGCTCCGTAGGCAGCAAAAAGATAAAGAACCACCAAATAGGGAACTCTTATCCATTTGTTTTTAAATAATTTACGCATGTAGGTCGGACATAATTACAACTTAGCAAAAACGATGAATAGTTAAGAAAGGTTGCGTTATTGTTAAATTATTTTTTAATGCAAAGAATAAAAATAGAAACGTCTCCGTTAACTGTAAAAACTACAAATGAAAAATTTCTTTCTAACTGCTACACACCTTTTTTTTGCGCTATGTTCATTAGCTCAGGAGCACGAAAAATCTAAAATTATCTCTGAGTTACATCTTCAGATTTGTTTTGCCAATTATGAGACTAGACCAGCAAATTTGGTTGATTTTCAAAAATTGGCTCCAAATTCTTCTCTTCTTAAAAATGATTTTTCATCATTAAACTTGAACTCTAATAGGGTTCGTTTATCTCAAAACTATAGCACGTTTCAAGTAGGACTCAATCTTAGAAAGTTTGAACACACAAAATTGAGGATCGGTATATCTCAAGGGTCTGCTGTTAATTTGTATTCTAATTATTCAAGAATTGAGGAAATGGTGTATGATACGCTAACATCCTCTCAAACTGGTGCACAGTATTTTCTTATTGCTTCAAATTATGAGGGTTATAGTATGATGCATACGTCAGATAATTTATTTTTAGAATCTTCTGTCATTTTCACGGCATTTAAAGATAGAAGATGGTCTATGTTTGCAGGAATTGGCTTTTTTAGTGGATTTTCCTACCATTCAGAAACAAAGATCAATTATTTCAAATACGAATATTCAGCTTCAGAATATGGGTTTTCATATTCCTCCTCAAACATGAATGAATCGCAAGAGGAAGTTTTTAAAAATAAATCCAATTTTTCCTCAACATTTTTTATACCACTTGGAGTTGATTTTAGAATAGGTAAGAAAAGAGAATTTTGGTCTAAACAGCATATTTATTTTGAGTTCAAACCATCTATAAATGTTACTTCTATTCCAAAAATTGGCAGCAATGGAAGAGCCTTATTATATTCTTGTTTCGGGTACAAGTTTCAAATTTGAAAATGTTGAGAAATAAGCTTAAATAGAGATCATTTGCTTAACTTTGCAGCATTAAAACGAATTCATCCATGGCAGAATTTTTTTATCAGGATCCTTATCCGATTCAACAAGATGTTACAGAGTACCGCAAGATTTCTTCAGATTACGTAAAAGTAGAAAAGTGCGGTGAGCGTGAAATAGTAACGATCGACCCAAAAGCCCTTGAAGTGTTGGCTGAAGAAGCATTGAGTGATGTTTCCTTCTATTTGCGCAGATCGCATTTGCAAAAGTTAAACAATATTTTGAGCGATCCGGAAGCCACGGATAACGATCGATTTGTAGCATATAATTTACTTCAAAACGCAGTTGTTGCAGCTGAGGGACAATTACCTTCTTGTCAGGACACAGGAACGGCCATCGTCATGGCGAAAAAAGGTGAAAACGTTTATACCGGTGTGGATGATGCCGAGTTTTTGTCAAAAGGAATTTTCAACACTTACCAAAAGCGTAATTTGCGTTATTCTCAGGTAGTGGCCCTAGATATGTTCAATGAAAAGAACTCAGGATCTAACTTACCGGCTCAAATAGATATTTACGCGAAAAAAGGAAACAGCTACGAATTTTTGTTCCTGGCAAAAGGTGGTGGTTCTGCCAATAAGACTTTCTTGTACCAGAAAACAAAATCGTTGTTGAATGAAGAGGCACTCGATGCTTTTATCCGTGAAAAGATCATGGATCTGGGAACTGCGGCTTGTCCGCCATACCATATGGCATTGGTTATTGGAGGAACTTCGGCTGAAGCAAATTTGGCGGCTGTGAAAAAGGCATCTGCCGGATATTTTGACGAATTACCTACCGAAGGAAACATGGGAGGTCAGGCTTTCAGAGACGTGGAATGGGAGAAAAGAGTACAACACATTTGCCAGGAAAGTCATATTGGAGCTCAGTTTGGAGGGAAATACTTCACCCATGACGTTCGTGTAATACGTTTGCCTCGTCACGCGGCTTCATGTCCTGTTGGATTAGGCGTTTCGTGTTCAGCAGATAGAAACATTAAGGCGAAAATCACAAAGGAAGGATTGTTTTTAGAGCAACTGGAAATGAATCCACGAGAATTGTTGCCGGCTCAAGCGCCTCATCTGGAGGCACCTGTGGAGATAAATCTGGATCGTCCGATGCAGGAGGTTTTGGCTGAATTAAGCAAGTACCCGATCAAAACGCGTTTGAAATTAAATGGTACCTTGATAGTTGCTCGCGATATGGCACATGCGAAGATCAAGGAGATCGTTGATAGCGGTAAACCGATGCCAGAATATTTTAAAAACCATCCGATCTATTATGCAGGACCTGCAAAAACACCAGAAGGAATGCCATCCGGAAGTTTCGGTCCTACAACTGCAGGACGTATGGATGCATACGTGGATCAGTTCCAGAGTATGGGTGGAAGTATGATCATGCTCGCTAAAGGAAACAGATCGAAAGACGTAAGAAACGCCTGTGAGAAACATGGTGGTTTTTATTTGGGATCGATTGGAGGACCTGCGGCTATTCTTGCTAAGGAGAACATCACTTCTGTTGAAGTGGTCGATTTTGAAGAATTAGGCATGGAGGCGATCCGCAAGATCACGATCAAAGATTTTCCGGCTTTCATCATTACTGATGATAAGGGGAATGACTTTTTTGAGAATTTGTAATTAGACTAATTTTAAGCAAATCAGCGTTTATTCGAGCTATTTTTTGTATAATTAGTGGAGAAAGAAAATTTTACAACGAACAAAATAAATATGTAGATTGTTTGTTAACAGAGCAATATGCAATAACTTAGCTTACTTTAGTACCACATGTCAAATTACACCGCAGGACCCAAATTAAGTCAAATACAGTATCCGATGGATCTTCGGGAGAAGTTTTCCGTGGATGATCTTCCTGAAATTTCTGACGAATTGCGCAACTACATCGTTGATGTGATCTCTGAAATTGGTAATAGCCACTTTGGAGCAAGTTTGGGTGTTGTTGAGTTGACAGTGGCCTTGCATTATGTCTTTAATACACCATACGATCAGTTGGTTTGGGATGTTGGACATCAAGCATATGGACACAAAATACTTACCGGACGAAGAGAGCAGTTTCATACCAATCGTTTGAAGGGTGGAATCTCCGGTTTTCCGAAAAGATCTGAAAGTGAGTACGATACCTTTGGTGTAGGACACTCATCAACTTCAATTTCTGCAGCACTGGGAATGGCAATTGCCAACAATTATAAAGGTGAAAAGAATCGTCAGCACATTGCTGTGATCGGTGATGGAGCAATGACGGCAGGACTTGCATTTGAAGGACTTAATCACGCTGGATTTGAAAAGGATGCTAACCTATTGGTGATCTTGAACGATAACTGTATGTCTATCGATCCTAATGTTGGAGCCTTAAAAGAATATTTGACGGATATAACAACATCGCATACTTACAATAAAGTGAAGGATGAGGTTTGGAAATTATTGGGTAAGGTGTCCAAATTTGGACCTGATGCTCAAACTGTAGCTTCTAAGATCTCTCATGCCTTGAAAGGAACGTTGTTGAAGCAAAGCAACTTATTCGAGTCGCTGAACTTCCGTTATTTCGGACCTGTTGACGGACACGACGTGATCGGTTTGGCTAAAGTATTGGAGGATTTAAAGGATATTCCAGGTCCTAAGATCTTGCATTGCATCACACGTAAGGGCGCAGGATATAAATTTTCAGAAGAGGGAAATCCAACAAAATGGCACGCTCCGGGTGTGTTTAACAAGGAGACGGGTGAGATCGTGAAGATCGTACCAAAGTCACCTCAACCGCCAAAATATCAGGATGTTTTCGGTCATACGATCGTCGAATTAGCAGAAAAAAACGAAAAGATAATGGGAATAACACCGGCAATGCCTTCGGGTTGTTCCTTGAATATAATGATGGCCGCAATGCCGGAACGCGCTTTCGACGTGGGAATAGCAGAACAGCATGCGGTAACTTTTTCTGCAGGTCTAGCCACACAAGGATTGATACCTTTTTGTAATATCTATTCATCGTTCATGCAACGAGCGTATGATCAGGTATTACACGATGTTGCCTTGCAGAACTTGAATGTAGTTTTCTGTTTAGATAGAGGTGGACTTGTTGGTGCTGATGGTGCCACACATCATGGCGCCTATGATCTTTCTTATATGCGTAGCATTCCAAACATGACAGTTTCTGCGCCAATGGATGAATCGGAACTTAGAAACTTGATGTTTACGGCACAACAAGAGAATATGGGACCTTTTTCCATTCGTTATCCACGTGGAACGGGAGTTATGACTGAATGGAAAACACCTTTGCGTGCAGTTAAAGTGGGAACAGGAAGAAAACTTACTTCAGGTGAGGATATTGCCATCTTAACGATAGGTCACCCAGGTAATTTTGCCCAAAAAGCGATTGCGAACTTAAAAAGTCAGGGAATGTCCGTTGCGCATTACGATATGCGTTTCGTAAAACCTCTCGATGAGGTGATGCTTCACGAGGTGTTTTCAAAGTTCAGCAAGGTCATTACGGTTGAAGATGGTTGTTTAATGGGCGGATTTGGTTCAGCAGTGATCGAATTCATGGTTGATCAAAAATATTCCTGCGAAGTGATTCGTTTAGGTATTCCTGACCATTATGTTCACCACGGAACTCAAGAAGAGCTATGGGCAGATTGTGGTTTCGATGCACTCTCTATTGAGAAGAAGGTTAAAGAACTATTGAATTTTAAAATTGAAGGTTCAATTTCAGAAGAAAAAGCCGGATAGCTTCTATATTGACGATTTAGTGTACCTTGGCGCTTTATTAAGCACTTATCGTTATGCGTATATTACTCCTTACATTTGGTTTGTTTGTCCTATCAAATGTCAACGCCCAAGAAAACCAATATTGGGATACTCTTTACTATAAATCAGGCTGGGATAGACCATGCAGAATTGATAGTGTTGCTCCACCTAGATTGTATTTTTATGCAATAAACAATATGGGTGAAGAAACGAGAAAGTACATCAGTATCAATCAACTGAAGTATTATGTTGATTATGATTCAACAGGCACGATACTTCTGAATAAAAATAATGACATTACAGTCAATAAGCGCGTTGAATCAATGCGTGAGCAAGTGGATAGCATTTTACAATACAATCACTTATTGTCAATAAACCCATTTTCTCCGATCTTTTTAGGGGTCAATTTTAGTTATATGCATCGTTTTGGTGAAAATTTACAGTCAGCAATACATGTTCCATTCAGGTTTACAACGCTTTTTGGACAAACGTTGGTTTTTA